>JAUYDP010000347.1 GCA_030691805.1 Dehalococcoidia bacterium
AGATAGCTCATAAGCCGCCTCAAGACAGTGATGATTACGATCCTCTCATCCATCGTCTACCTGGCCCTGGTGAAGGCTTAGGCTTTGAAGTATACTGTACTGCAGGTTAGTATTGCTTCATCTCAAGAGGAGCGAAATCCATGGAAGTACCCATTGCGGTAAAGGAAAAAGCAATGCCTGACGCTTCCCTTGATATCTACATGAATTTATCTTACGCAATCCAAGTTGTTCCAGATCAGTGTACGGATGGTACCCTCTGCTATCGAGCCAGCCATCCCGAACTTCCGGGATGTACGAGCCACGGAGACACACCAGAGGAGGCCATCGAGAACTTGCAGGATGCGAGGAGGCTCTATATCCAGACACTCTTGGAGAAAGGCATAAACGTACCAGTACCCCACGCCACAGCCTCGGTGGTTTGGAAGGTACTCACCACGAGTCGCCAGCGTTTAGCACAGCCACAGCTACCTGGAATGGAGCAGTCTCCTCTATACACACAGGTACGCACTGTTGGCATCCAATTTGTGCCAGCGTGAGAGCATGCCAATTTAACAGGGCCAGATCAACGAGACTTAGCAGAACGTTTGGTTCGAGGCCTTCACCTTAGGATCCCCCCAAATTCACCACCAGCTTCATAGATTAGAGCCTGGATCCTAGTCGCCGGGAAGAGCGCCATTAACAGGGCCGACGCGGCATCATCAAGCTTGCCAGCTGCCCAAATCGGCCACAGAGGGCCCGAGCCGCACAACGCCAGGGACCCGGTCAAAGTGACTGTCGTACGAGTATACGGCCTCCGAGCCTGCCAGTTTCATCGAGGCCACAATCAAGGCATCCCCGAATCCCAGGTTGGTCGTAACAAAGAGGTCCAGAGCACTCAACAGCGCATGGCGGTTCTGCACTTCAAAACCTGGCAGCCTTACCAAAGGACTCAGCAACTCCTGGACCTTGGCGCGAGGCAGCTTATAGAGCCGCGCAGATGACAGTACATAAACGGCGTCTGCGATCACTGTATCCGGCGCTAATAACCTAAGCTCGCCGGCTTGCACTCGCTCAAACAGCGCCGCCGCCTCTGCTTGCTTTTCCAGGTCGTCTGCAGCCAATAAGCGAATGATCACATCGGTGTCGACGAAGGGATTGGTCATCGCCCTTTGTCATGCTTATCCTGCAAAGCATCCTCGCGGGCGATAGACATTGTCTCCTCCCAAGACAAGGGCCTCTCCAAGGCTCCGGCTGCGCCCCTGAGGGAAGCGATGGTCGGATACCGAGGAACCGTAAGTCTGATCGTCCCATCGCTTTCGACTACGAAAGCGACCATGTCGCCCTGCCTGAGATTAAGAGTTCTGCGGAGCTCAGCCGGTATGGTGACCTGGCCTTTTCTGGTAACGACAGTCAAAAGCTCTTGCATTTTCCCAGCCCCTTTCGGTAGTACTTCAGCAATCTTGCACTACATAATAGCATGAGCACTACCCACGCGTCAAAGGCTCATCTTTACTCGCAGCTTTTTTCTGGTATTGCAGACTGGGACGCGCTGGGGGTAGAGACACCAGCGGTCAAAGCCATTGGGCGCCGAGAGCATGACTACCTCCGTATCAGCAGCGGCGTGATAAACACCTCGATCACGGCAGCCACAAAAAGGGCGGGCAGCACGAACTTGGCGTAGACAACCAGGCCGTTCTTGAACTCCCAACCGGGATTCGCCGGCCTCCCAGTAATCCGCTTTATCACCGCTCCGGCGACGCGTAATCCCAGGGCAGAGGCCAGGAGAAGAGCCGGAATCTCGATGACCCCATGAGGCGCCAACGCGGCTACGGCCACCCACGGGCCGGCCATTCCCACAACCAACCCCACCACCAATCCGATGATGACGCCATTCACAGCCAGGAACACAACAGGCACGATGCCGAAAGCAAAGCCCAGGACTATCACCACCAGGGCTTTGATAGCGTTATTCAAAAAGATAGCGGCCATCATAAGCGGGGGATCCAGCTTCGTCATTGGGGACAGCGCCTTGGCCAGGGCCTCGATGGCACTGCGGGAGGTTTCGCCCCCTCCAGGCAACTGGGAGGTCTGATACCCGATAACTGAAGTTAAGACGAAAAGCACCAGCGATAGGACCAACATACGTCCCAGGGGTGACCACCGGCGATACAGCACTACGTGGTCCTGTCCAGCGCCTGTTTCAGGTCGGCGATGATGTCTGGTGCGTCCTCGATGCCGACAGAAAGCCGCACCAGGCCATCGGTAATACCTCCACGCCGCCTCTCTTCCACCGGCACTGAGGTGTGGGTCATAGAAGCCGGGTGCTCTATGAGCGTGCTCACGTCGCCCAGGCTCACGGCCAGCGTACACAGCCGGACGCTATCCACCATGCGAATGCCCGCATCGTGGCCGCCCTTCAGCTCGAAGGAGACCATCCCACCAAATCCCCGCATCTGGCGGGCGGCCAGCTTATGGCCGGGATGGCTCTCCAAACCCGGATAAAAGACCCGTTCGACCGCGGGGTGGCCCTCCAGGAAGCGGGCCACAGCCAGGGCGTTCTCGTTATGGCGAGCCACCCGTAGGGCCAGGGTTTTTAGGCCACGCAATATCAGCCATGCCTCAAACGGCCCCAGGACGGTGCCTATCAGCCTTAGGCTTTGGCGCGCCTTGTGTATAAGATCCGATCGCCCGACCACCACTCCGGCGATAACGTCGGCGTGGCCTCCCAGGTATTTGCTGGCGGAATGCACCACTATATCCGCTCCCAGAGCCAACGGGTTCTGGTTCATGGGAGTGGCAAAAGTGTTATCCACAACAAGAAGCGCGTTGCCCTTCCGGGCCACCTCCGCCAGAGCCGCTATATCAACGACTTCCAGAGTGGGATTGGAGGGGGTCTCCACGAAGACGATTCGGGTATTCTGCCGCATCGCCCGGCGATAGTCCTCGGTGTCTGAGGAAGCGACAAAGGTGGACTGGAGGCCGAAGCGGGGCCAGAACTCCCGCAACAGGGTATAGGTAGCGCCATAGATGACCTCTGCTGATACAACGTGTTCGCCAGCCCGGGCAAGGGAAGCCACCGTGGTGGCAATAGCCGCCATACCTGAGGACGTCACCAGGGCCTCCTCGCCTCCCTCCAGAATCGCCAGTTTGTTTTCCAGCGTCTTGAGCGTAGGATTTCCCATGCGGGTATAGACATAGCCCTCCCGTGACCCGGCAAAGATGGCAGCCCCCTGTTCCGCATCCTGGAAGGCGTAGACCGAGCTCTGGTAGAGGGGCGGCGATAACGAGCCGGTGGTAGGCTCCGGCGCCTCCCCAGCGTGCACGGCCTGTGTGGATGGTCCCGCTTTTTCCAGGTCCATTCTCCCTCCGCTTGCTCTGCCAGCCTCAGAGTAGGCCCAAGAAGCCTCTTTGTCAACGGTCCCCTTTTCTGCTTGTTGCAGCAGCCATTCCGCCGGTAGGCCGGGGGGTTTAGGGGGTATCCCCCCTTTCTCATGGGTAGATGGCCATGCTGAAGAGACCCCACCTTGAAACAGGCAAACCGCCTATGCTAACATTGCCCAAAAGGAGCGATGGAAAATGAAGGTTGTCGGCATGACAGGGGGCATTGCCTCCGGTAAAACTACGGTCCTGGCTATGCTCAAGGAGCTTGGCGCCTATGTTATTGACACTGACCTGGTGGTGCACGACTTGATGAAGTCCACCAGTCACCTCTTCAAGTTCATCGTTCAGCATTTTGGCAAAAGCGTGCTCAATCAGGCGGGAGAGGTAGACCGTGGCAAGCTAGGACAGATCGCTTTCTCGGATCCCTGCGCCCTGGCCTATCTGGAGGGGCTGCTTCATCCCGCGGTTTACCAGGCGGTAGAGGCATGGATTCGGGAGACAGAGGACCGAGTCGGCCTCTCGGTCCGGGAGCGAGTATACATTGTGGACGGGGCCAAGGTGTACCCTGAGCTTCTGCCCCGTTGCGACGCTCTATGGGTCGTATATACTCCGGAGCCTCAACAACTGGAGAGGCTGGTAACAAACCGAAATGTAACGGAGGAAGAGGCGCGAAGGCGAATTGCCGCCCAGGTCCCCTGGGAGGAGCGTCTGCGCCAGGCCACCGTGGTTATAGACAATAGCGGCACCATAGAAGAGACCCTGAGTCTTGTGGAACGAGAATGGCAGAAGATCCTCTCCTCAGATACCAGGTAGCTAACAAGGCTTTCACTATTCAAGAAGAAGCGGTTCGAAAAGGGGGCAACGCGGGCACTTCCATTTGACCCAAATATGTGCTAGACTACCGGAAGTGGTAATGGTTTAGTGCGCCCGGCCCCCAGGCACCCTGGTCTCCGGTGACCTAATTCATACCAACTATAACACTCTAGTGAGGAGGTCATCGGTGAGTTTAGAGGAGAAGACCCTTACCTGCCAGGACTGCGGGAAGTCCTTCGCCTTCACGGCCGAAGAACAACAATTCCACGCGCAGAAAGGGTACACAAACCTACCAAAGCGCTGCCCAGATTGCCGCCGTGCCCGCCGAGATGGGCGGGGATCCAGTGGGGGTGGCAGCGGTGGCTATGGGCAGTCCCGCAGGGAGATGTACCCAGTTACTTGCGCCCAATGCGGTGCACGGACCGAGGTGCCTTTTGAGCCACGAGGTGACCGGCCGGTCTATTGTAGCGACTGCTACTCCAAGCAGTCCTCGCGCTCACGGAATTATTAGACACATAAACGTTAGCTTGACTTGCGGGAGGCTGATGTAGCCTCTCGCAGACTTGCGCGTCACACGGAAGATTCGACTTGTATTTTTCGTGCAAATGCGCTATGCTCTCTTGAGTGGATAGTTTTAGATTGCCCTACCTGCCAGGCGCCTCCGGAATCCTGGGACCCGGTGACCTAAACCTTACCAACTATCATTTTTAAGAAAGGAGGTCATCGGTGAGCTTCCAGGAGAAATCCCTTACATGCCAGGACTGCGGAAAGTCCTTCGCCTTCACGGCTGAAGAGCAGCAGTTCCACGCACAGAAAGGGTACACCAATCTACCAAAGCGCTGCCCCGACTGCCGGCGCAGCCGGCGTGACGATCGGGGTACTAGCAGCGGCGGCGGCGGTTTTGGGCGTTCCCGCAGGGAGATGTACCCGGTCACCTGTGCCCAGTGCGGCGCACAGACCGAGGTTCCCTTCCAGCCCCGTGGCGACAGGCCGGTCTATTGCAGCGACTGCTATGCCAAGCAGCCTGCCCGTTCCCGTAGCTACTAAGTACCAAAAAGGGGGGGGCATATAGCCCCCCCCTAATTCTATCACCTGTTAAGGAGAGCAATGCTCCAAGTGACGCTCCAAGAGGGCGAGTCTTTTGATACGATGCTGAGCCGCTTCCGGGCGTCGATAGCCCGGTCCGGGATCCTTCGGGAATTGAAGGAGCGAAGGTACTTCTGCTCCAAGGCCGAAAAAGCCAGGCTGGCCGCCCGCCGGGCAGCCCGCCGGTACCGAAGGGCCTGAAGCAGGACTAATCGCCAAGCATTTCTTTGACCTTCCGGGCCAGGGCCATGGTCATCCCCGGCACCGCGGCCATCTCTTCCAGAGAGGCATTCTTGACCCCCTGAAGTGACCCGAAACGTTGTACCAGGGCCTTCTTGCGCTTTGGACCAACGCCTGGGACCTGGTCGAAACTCGACTCAAACGCTCGCCTCTGCCGCAAGTTGACATGGTAGGCCAGCGCGAAGCGGTGGGCCTCATCCCTGATGCGCTGTACCAGGTAGAGGGCCTGGGAATTATATGGCAGCGTGACCGGATCTGAAATCTTCGGCAGGAATATTTCTTCCCGCTCCTTGGCAAGTCCCAGGGATGGGATATCCTGCACTCCCGATTCCTCCATAGCCTCCAGTGCCGAGTTTAGCTGGCCCTTTCCACCGTCTATCATCACCAGGTCGGGGTAATGTGCCCAAGCTTCGGCGGCCTCCTGCTCATCGCGTAGGACGCTGGCCCGGTGGAAGCGGCGCCGAAGGACCTCCCGCAACATGGCGTAGTCATCAGCGCCTTCAACCGACTTTATGCGGAACCGCCGGTAGTGAGCACGCTTGGGCTGGCCGTTGACGAAAACCACCATGCTGCCGACGGCGAAGGCGCCCTGGATATTGGAGATGTCGTAGCACTCGATACGCTGTGGCAGGGATGGGAGGTCAAGGCGTTCCTGTAGCTCCCTCAACGCTGTAATGGTCTTATTGCTATCGGCCAGCCACTTAGCCCGCAGTTGCCGCAGGGTCTCCCGAGCGTTCTCGGCCACCATCTCCACCAGTTTTCTCTTCTGGCCGCGTACGGGCGCCCGCAGATCCACTCGTCCTCCCCGTTTCTCCTTCAGCCAGCCCTCCAGGACTCCTCGGCCTTCTGGCGCCTCCGCCAGCAGGATGACGGGTGGGATATAACTGGCTGAGTCGTAGAACTGCTCAATAAAGCTGGCCAAGACCTGGCTGGTTTCTTCCTCCTGGACTCCTTCCAGCAGGAAATGCTCCCGCCCGATTAGCTTGCCATTTCGCACCATGAAGACCTGGGCGCAGGCCTCGCTGTCCTCCATGGCCAGCGCCACCACGTCCTGGTCTACCAGGTCGGTGGAGTTTATCTTCTGCCTCTCCATAACTTGTTCCACGGCCAGGACCCGATCACGCAACTGCGCCGCCCGCTCAAACTCCAGCCCTTCAGCCGCATGTCCCATCTCTCGCCGCAGCTCCCTTACAACCCTCTCCTGTTTCCCTTCCAGGAAAAGGACCACCTGTTTGACGACCCTTTGGTAGTCCTCCGGGGTAATCTTCCCCATACACGGGGCTATGCAGCGGTTGATGTAGTAGTCTAAACAGGGCCGTCCCTGTTTCGCGGTTACGACTACATCACAGGTGCAATACGGAAAGAGGCGCTTCAGCAGATCCAGGGTCTGGCGAACCGACCTGGCGCTGGTGTAGGGGCCAAAGTATCTTGCGCCGTCCTTTTCATGTCCCCGCACCATGTAGACCCGGGGCCACTGGTTCTGAAGGTCTATCTTGATGTAAGGGTATGTTTTATCGTCCCGGAGATGTACATTGAAGGGAGGCCGGTATCTCTTGATAAGGTTGTTTTCCAGGATGAGCGCCTCCACCTCGGAATCGGTGATAATGAACTCGAGATCGGCGATAAGGGAGACTAGCTTCCGGACCTTGGGTGCATGGCCTTCTTGGGAGCCGAAGTAAGAGGAAACTCGGTCCTTCAAGCTGGAGGCCTTGCCAACGTATATCACCTTGCTTGCCGAGTCGCGCATCAGGTATACCCCCGGCCTGGCGGGTAGTATTCTCAGTTGTTCGGCGAAGTGCTCACTTACCATGGATTCGCTTCCATCTACAAAGAATTCTATCATATCCCTTCCCCTAATCCCCACCAGAGAGTGTTGAATTACTTCCGTAGTCGGCATCGTCCCCGATGCCGACGGTCGGGGTCAGGGACGACCCGACTACAGGACCAGGGGTTATTCAACAGTCTCCACCAGCGGATGGTACAATTATGGTTAAATATGGTTCAATGATTATTCAATTGAGCTTTTCTACAACCCCAAAGGACAAACGTAAGTAGAATCTGGATGGCCGGGACCGTCAGGTAAGCTAAATCGAAAAAAGCGAGCGCTTGACGCTCCAGACGTTCTGTAGTATCATTCTGATAGTATAGAGAGGATACTGTCAGATGGGAGCCTATGTAAGGCGAGTTCAAACCGTCCTAACCGAAGACGCATTCTATGAGCTATCCCGTTTATCTGAGGAGACGCAGAAGCCTCTAAGTGTTTTAGTTCGCGAAGCTATTGAGAAAGTCTACCTTAAGCAGGCTGTCTTGTCACAACGCCAGCGGGCCTTGCATAGCCTACTCTCCCTGAAAGCTCCCGTCTCCGATTGGCCTGAAATGGAGGAGGAGATTATACGTGGCGCTATAGAAGAATGAGCAATCAAACCTTCTTCCTGGACGTCAATATCCCCATGTACGCCGCCGGCGCCGACCACCCTCGCAAATCTGCATGCGTTTGGGTAATGCAGGAGATTGCTCGAGGCCGGGTAAACGCAGCAGTAGACACTGAGATCATCCAAGAGATTCTGCACCGTTTCGGTGCAATCCGGCAGTGGGAGGTAGGTTCGACGATGGCCGAGAGCCTCCTGGATCTGGTCCCTACGGTATATCCTGTGCATGCGGGGGACCTGCGCAAAGCCATCAACGTTTTCAGGAAGTACGGGCCGCAAGGTATCACCGCCAGGGACGCTTTGCACGTAGCCGTGATGCTAAATAATGGCCTGACCCATATTCTTTCCACGGACACCCATTTTGATCTGGTCGTTGGCATCACTCGAATATACCTTGGCACCGAGGACCAGGCACGTTTGGACCTGGAACAATTTAACGTGCCGGATTAAGCCCCAAGCGTCGAATCTGCCATCTGCAAATCCCATCGAACCCGCGCTCAGAAAACGGTGTATAGTTTAATAGGATAGGAAACACTGTGAGCAAGAGCGCCCCTTGGACCTGGTAACCCGCAGCCTGGCCGGAGACCAGCGAGCCTTCGCCGCCCTATTTGACCAGTACAAGAACCTGGTTTACAAAACGGCGTATCTGTTGCAGGGTAGCGCCGATGATGCCGAGGATACGCTCCAGGAAGTGTTCCTTTTAGTGTATAGATCCCTTTCCACCTTCGATCCGGCCAAAGGGGCCTTCACCACCTGGCTGCACCGTATTACGGTAAATCATTGTTTGAATCAGCGTCGCAAGCGGCGGTTATTATTGCTCTCTTTCGACAAGATCTCTCCAAACCTGCTGCCCGCCCGGGATGCGTCGCCGGAGCAAAGGTTTGTAGAGGAAGAAGCGGTCCGTGCCTCATTGAATCAGCTTAGCGAAAAGCTGCGGGCAGTGGTGGTCCTGCGCTACTATTCAGACCTCTCACACCTCGAGATATCCCAGGTGCTGAACATCCCAGTCGGCACGGTAAAGTCACGGCTAGACGCGGCCGTTAAGTCCCTGCGCGGGGCATTGAACAAGGCGGAAGGTGCGCCAGCCCGGACCGGGTACACCCAGAAGGAGGCTCCAAAATGAATTGCCATGAAGTGAGCGGGATGCTGGTCGCTTATTTGGAAGGCGAGGTTACCCCTTCGGAACGCTCTGCGATTCAAGCCCACTTGGCCGGATGCGACTCATGCAACTGGGAGTTGAGCGCCTTTTCGGACCTAAGGGGCCGGGTGCGCGAGTCTCTCCACTCCATAGCAGCCAGATCAGCCCCTTCACCCTTGGCCTGGGAGCGATTGAAGGTATCTCTATCATCTAAATTTGACTCAAAGGAGCAGAAATGGCAATATCTTGGCGAAAAGCTGGTCAGAAGCCACAGGAGGTGGATGATGCCCTTTAACTGGCGCGTTCCGCGGTGGTTGCCCGTTTCCGCCATGGTTCTGTTGGTCGTATTGGCCGCCTATGCCCTGGCGCCTCCACTCAGGACGGCGGCCCAGGACCCGCTGGGCATCTTTCGCGTAAAGCGTTTCGCCACCGTTACCGTTGACCCGTCGAAGCTGCCGGTCCCCATGGGAGACCCCACGGCCCTGGGCTCCTTGACCATAAGCCAGGCCCCCAGCGTCACTACGGTCGCCAGCCTTCAGGAGGCGCAGTCTCTGGCGGACTTCCCCCTAAGAAGTCCCAAGGGTCTCCCCAGTGACGCTGTAGCTAACGCCAAGATCGCGGTCAGCAAGGAGGGGCGTTTCAGCTATACCTTTGACCTGCAGAAGCTCCGAGCCTACCTGGCCGGCCTCGGCATCGCGGCCGGGAGCCTGCCCGCCAGCCTGGACGGGGCCACCCTGAAGCTCACCATTCCGTCCCAGGTCGTTATTGAATATCGCGCTCAGAGCGGGACCGGCCCGTCCCTGGTAATAAGCCAGGGCCGGAGCCCGGTGCTTGAAGCGCCACCCGGACTTAACGTGGAAGAGATTCGCCGCCAGATACTGTCCATGCCGGGGCTCCCCCCCGAGCTGACTGCCCAGCTCCAGGCCCTGGAGGACTGGCAGCATACGGCGGTCATCCCGCTTCCCAAAGACCGGGCCCTCTCCAAAGAGGTCACCGTGGACGGCGTCAAAGGGCTTTACATCCAGGGAGGCTCCGGGACCAGCAATGCCCTTCTCTGGCAAAAAGGCGAAATCCTGTACGGTATGGCCGGGACCCTGTCGGCTGAAGAGCTGCTGGCAGCGGCTAACTCCTTAACTCCCTCACCCTAACCCCCAGAGGTCCAGCGGGAGAGAGGAACGTCCCTTCTCCCCCAGGGAGAGGACTGGGATGTGGGCCGACGTCTTTGAGAAGGGCATGGTTCAATACGTCAGTCAGCTGCCAATCTCTGGTATCGACAGGCCACGACATATCTTTCTGGCCAGCTTATTCGGTGTCTCTGTGTGTCGAGGGATCGCCTCAATGGCTCCAGTCCGCGGGTTCGTCCACAGCGAATGCGAGTGGCCTTCCCTCTTGAGATAGCAACCATGTCTCCTCAAGTGTCGGAGCAGTTCGCTCCGCTTCACCTGATCGAGACCTTCTCAAGGATGGCGTCCTTCGGAAGTCCCCGCAAGCCGTCTTCCCTCCGGTCCTCAAGGATGAGCGCGATCGCCTCGGCCAGGCTGCTTACGGCTTCTTCTTTTGTCTTCCCTTGGCCATTCGCGCCTGGCACCTCGGGGCAATAGGTTATAAACCAATTATGGTCGCGCTCAATGACAGCCGTGAATTCATTGGCCATTCCATCATCCTCACTTCACAAACGAGCTTTCCTTGCCCCTTATGGGGCACCAGTACGTACCAAAATCCATTCGCAGGGGATCTCTACCGCCAAGAACCTTGCTCCAACAGTATGATACTCCAAATGGGCGTGTTTTACAGCAACCATGACCAGGCCTGTGGCCGATGGGTCATAGAGGCCGACCCCGATGCCTTGACAAGGCAGCGGGTTATATCCATAATTTGCTGCGACAATGACCATGAAAATGGAGGCTAACCAACCTGTCATAGAGGCTCAGTGCCTGCGTAAGTCATACAACCAGAAACTCGCGGTAGAGGACCTCTCTCTTACCGTAGGGCGAGGTGAGGTTTTCGGCTTCCTTGGTCCTAACGGGGCGGGAAAGACCACATCACTTAAGATGCTCCTGGGCCTGGTTGTCCCGACCGGCGGCTCCGGAACCCTGCTAGGGAGGCCGCTCGGCGAGCCGGAAACCCGGAGGCATGTGGGGTTCTTACCAGAGCACTTCCGGTTCCACGAGTGGTTACAGGCGGCGGAATTTCTCCATTTCCATGGCCGGCTTTATGGTATGAGCCCCAAACGAAGGCAGGAGCGGGTGGCGGAGGTCCTGGAATTGGTGGGCCTATCTGATTGCGCCGGCCAGAAGCTGAGCACCTTCTCCAAGGGCATGCTCCAACGCATAGGCATCGCCCAGGCCCTGCTGAACGATCCTCACGTCGTCTTTCTGGATGAGCCGACATCCGGCCTTGACCCCCTGGGGCGCCGCCTGGTCAGGGACATCATACAATCTATGAAAGAGCAGGGTATAACCGTGTTTTTGAACTCCCACCTCCTCAGTGAGGTCGAGCGCGTGTGCGATAGGGTCGCTATTATCAACAAGGGCCGGGTGGTAGAGCAAGGCGCCCTTGCAGAGCTACTCTCCGGGGAATTCGAAGTGGACCTTCGCCTGGGGGCACCCTCCCCGGCCCTGCTGGAAGAACTGGAACGGCTTGCCGGTCCGATAACGGCCAACGGCTCCGTGATGAGCGTCAGGTTGCAGGACGAGGCAGCCATCCCCCACCTGGCCGAGATTGTGGTGAAGCACAAAGGCCAGCTCCTGGCCCTCACCCCCAGGCGCTCTTCCCTGGAGGACTACTTCGTGCAGGTCATCGAGGGCGACGTGTGAGCACGCTGATCATTGCTCGTTTCACACTAAAGGAAGCCCTTCGCAAGCGCTTCTTCTTAATGGCGGCTATCGTGGGGATAGTCTTCCTGGCGCTATATGCTGTCGGATTCCACTTCGCCAAAGAAGAATGGCAGAGAAACGGCCTTCCGGTCTCCAGGATGGACGTATTCAGCAGCCAACTGGTGCTGGCGGGGCTGTTCTTAATTCACCTTCTCGGGGTGCTGGTAGCCATAACTGTCTCGGTAGCCACCATCTCTCAGGAGGTGGATGAGGGCACCATCCAACTGATCGCGACCAAGCCACTGAGCCGGTGGGAGGTCGTGCTGGGTAAATGGCTGGGCCTCGCCCTTCTTATGGCCATTTACGTCTTCAGCATGTCCTGGGGGGTTATGGCCGTGGGCAATTATATGGCCGGGTTCTGGCCTCCCCAGCCTTGGGCGCCACCGCTGCTTATGTTATTGGCGGCTTTGGTCTTCCTGTCCCTGTCCCTCATGGCCGGGACATTTCTTCCTACGCTGGCTAACGCTCTCCTGCTGCTAACCCTTTTCGGCATAGCGTTTTTCGGAGGTATGGTAGAGCAGATTGGTGCGGTCATCAACAGCGAGTCTATGGTAAACATCGGCATCGTCACGGGCCTGCTGGCCCCCAGCGATACGTTATGGAGGCTGGCATCAAGGATTATTTCACCAAATAGCACTATCATTAGCAACCCCTTCGCCAGCGCTACCGAGCCGAGCCTCTGGATGGTCGTCTACGCCGCCTTCTACGTGGTAGCCGCCCTCGTGGGGGCTACCCGCATCTTTAGGAAGCGGGATCTATAAGAGCAGTCATTCGTGATTGGTGATTAGGTGATTGGTACCAGTGGGAATTATTCGCTTTACATGCTGCTTCGCCCAGGCTTGTTTACACTGGCACTCACCCTCTATAATCCCCTCAGATGCTCTCCCAATGAATCTGGCTGGAAGGAGTGCTGATGAGGCCCAGACGAAGAAAGCGGGGACGGTTCTTTGTCCCTTTGTTGCTCTTGGTCTGCCTGGGGGCCATCTCCGGCGTAGTCTACTTCACCGTGAGCCTGCCGGTCTTGGTAAAAGAGACGCGTACACCTCCCAAGGTAGACAACACGCCATACCTGGCCCAGGGCCTAGAGCAGATGCGCGCCGGGAGGCTCCAGGACGCAGCCCGCTCCTTCGAATCAGCCACCCGCCTGGACCCTCAAAACGTAGATGCGTTCATTCAGTGGACCCGCGCCTTGACCCTTCTTCACCAGCCAGGCCAGGCGATCACTGCTGGGGAATGGGCAACGCGTCTAGACCCTGGAAATGCTCTGGCCCAGGCCTACTTAGCCCAGGCCTACGATTGGAACGGGGAGATAGATAAAGCAATCCAGACCGCGCTCAGGGCAGCCGAACTGGACCCCAAAGGCGCTCCGGCCTACGCCTTCCTGGCGGAAGCCTATGCCGACAAGGGGCAGTGGGAAAAGGCCCTGGAGGCGGCCCGCAAGGCAGTGCAATTAGATGATACCAGCGTGGACGCTCATCGGAATCTGGGATACGCCCTGGAGAAACAGGCCGGGTATCAGGAGGCCATCAAGGAATACCAGCGGGCCATCGAGCTTGGGCCTAACCAGGGTTACCTCTATCTAGACCTGGGAGCCGCCTACCGTGGACAGCGCCGGGACGTGGAGGCGATAACGGCCTTCCAGAAAGCCATCGAGTTACAACCCGAAGAGCCACGCGGCTATTACGGCCTGGGCCTGGTCTACTACAACCAGAAAGACTACCTGCAGGCCACTTGCCTGTTCGAGCGTGCCGTGCTGGCCTCACCCCAATTCAGCGCAGCCTTCGAGTATCTGGGGTGGACATTTTATGTGCAGACGGACTACGAAAAAGCGACCGGCTATTTCCAGAGGGCCGTGGAACTGACCCCCAATAATCCCACCAGGCTTGCCGCTCTGGGATGGAGCCTCTTCAATCTTCAACGTTACCGGGAGGCGCGCACCGCCTTTGAGAAAGCCTC
>JAUYDP010000421.1 GCA_030691805.1 Dehalococcoidia bacterium
GCCAGAAAGCCGTCCTCTATACCTTGCCGCAGGCTGTACGTGTAGATCGGATTGCCGAAGTACTCGTACGTATCGCGGTCCTCTTCGCGTAGGGGTGTGGCTGTCATACCCAACTGGTAGGCCGGCTCGAAGTACTCCAGGATCTCTCGCCAGAGGCTGTCCTCTCTTGCGCTGCCCCGGTGGCACTCGTCAACGATGACGAGATCAAAGAAATCCCTTGGATACTCCTTGTAGAGGCCCGGCCGGCGTTCGTCCTCGGCTATGGCCTGGTAGATAGCGAAATATATGTCCCGGCTTTTGTTGGCCTCTCCATTTTCGATCTTGCAGCGCGCGGCCCCAAAGGGAGCGAAGATCTTGTCTTTCGGATCGTCAATAAGTATGTTCCTGTCTGCCAGGTAAAGAATCCTCGGCCGGCGATACGCTCCCGTTCTGTTCCACCGGGCGTTCCAGAGCTTCCAGCAAATCTGGAAGGCAACCAACGTTTTCCCAGTGCCCGTTGCCATCGTTAGCAGGATGCGTCGCTTGCCTTGCAGTATCGCCTGTATGGTCCCGTTAATTGCTATCTCCTGGTAGTAACGGAGGCCTTTGTCTGGAAAGTGGTAAATTGGCGTAAGCAGTCCTTTTACCGTGGTGTCGTTCCAGCCCTGGCCCGTACGCAGGCGCTCCCAAAGCTCACTCGGCGTGGGGAAGGCCTCGAGGTGCTTCTCAGTTCCGTTCAGGTAATCGAACTCGATGATACCCTGGCCGTTGGTGGAGTAAGCGAATTTCAGACCGAGGATCTCCGCGTACTCCTTGGCCTGCTGGAGGCCATCTCCGGGCGTTTTGTAGTCCGCTTTCGCCTCGACCACTGCTATGAGAAAATCGCGGGTATAGCGCAGGAGGTAGTCTGCTCTTTTCTGCGGGCGGCGTCGCACCTTGTTTCCAGCAACGACTATTCGCCCATCCGTGAAGGTCTTCTGTTCCCAGATGGAATGCGGGTCATCGTCCCATCCGGACTCTGTCAGCTTCGGGACCACATACTTCCGGCAAGTGTCAGCTTCGTTGATCATGCGCACATGCCTATTCGCATGGCAGACCCTGCAAGGAGCGGTCCGAAAAAAGAAAGGGGAGCTGAGCCATGGACTTTGGGTAGGAAACGCAGCCCAGCGAGCATAACTGAGAACATACGGGTGAAGAAGGCGCTATAGGGATAACCCCCCCGGTGACAAACGAATTGATCGAAGCACCAACGTGGAACGGGTATCCTGACCAGAGCTTGTGCAGGAACGCGCCTCCTTGACCGTACCGATGGACTGGATGCCACTATTATAGGCCGGAGACTCTTCCTGTCAATAGTTCACACCTACTCCTGTGCGACGCTGGTGGGTTAGGGGGTTGTGGAGGCGGGCACTTCCGCGGTGCCGGTTTTCTCCTGTCAGGTGCAATGCTCGCCTCGGGGAGATTCTTTTATACCTTGGTTTGAGCATGACCACGCAATCCGCGGCGGGAAGGCCCGCCTGGAGGATTACACATGACCCTAAGAAAACTGAAAGCGCGGAGAATTGGCCAGCAGGTTAGCCTTCGTCAGTGTTTGAGAGCCTTATACTTCTCCTCGATTGCTTGGAGTTGTGCTTCCTTGGCGCCGATCTCTTGATCGATAACAGATAGACGCGCTGCGACTTCATCGAGGCTCGAATGGACTATCTGCTTTTCTTGGTAGAGTGCGAGGGACACCTTACCGAACTCCTCGACCAACTCCTGCCGCTTGCCCTGCGAGCCGTGAATCGAAAGCTTGACTGCGCCACTCTCCGCAGCTTTGCCAGCTTCGCGCGCCGCGTCGGCAGAGGCGCCGTTGGATGCCCAAGCTTGGACCGCCCCGCGAAGACGCCGCGTTCCCCGATGCAAGGCGCCCGGAGAGGTGAGCCCAGCCAGTTGTATAACCCGGTTCTACCGGATGGCTACTTCATCACTTCCCAGGCGCCGTTGCGGGCGATCATAACTGTTGGTAGGGTAGTGGCATCGCCGTTGGGCTTCATGGTTATATTGCCTGAGATGCCCTTATAGTCCTTGAGGTTGGCAAAGCCGTCACGAATCTTGGGGCGGGCATCCTGAACGGACGTATCCGCCTTGATACCGGCCTTGCGCATAATGTCGCCTATTATACTCACGACGTCGTAGGCGTTGCCTTCTACTGTGACGCGAGCGGGCTTGGGGACTTTGGTATCGGCGTCGGCTTGGGCCTGCCACCGCTTGATCACAGCTTGCACCTTGGGGTCCGGGTTGCTCGGGTCGAACTGGGAGACCGTGAGCCAGCCCTCCATCTCCTTGGCCGCCTGGGAGATGAATGGACCATTGATGAAGTGAATGGTGTTCATTACCGGGACCCGCACCTGCTGGTTGTAGAGCTCCTTGGCGAAGCCTACAGGGTTACCCGCGGGCGTGGCACTGTAAGCGATAGCCTCGGGCTTCGCGTCCTTGATCTTGGTCACGATCGCGCTAAAGTCACTGGTGCCGGAGTCATAGCCCACGCTGCCCTGCACATTGAATCCCGCGTCCTTCAGGTACTTCGGCCAGACGTCTTTGACCATGGACTCCGTTACGGAATTCTTGGTATCTCCAACGACAAGGACGTTCTTCACATTGGGGTTGGCCTTCTTGAAGGCAGCTACGAGGGCAGGGGTCAGGATATCGTCAGTTACCGTGATCCGGAACGCCCACGGGCGGTTATTATCAGTCATGCCTGGCTTGGTGACCCTCATGCCGATGAGCGGAATCTGAAGGTCGTTGGCCAGGGGCGCTGCCACCTCGAATTCACCCGAAAACCAGGGGCCTATGATGGCAAAAGCCTTCTCGTCCCCGGCGAGCTTTCGAACCCCGGTCACGGCCTGCTGAGGGTCGCTGGGGCTATCGAACTTGACTATTTGGAGAGGGCTGCCGTTGATGCCACCGGAACCGTTCACATCTTCCTCGCCCAGGGAGACCATCACGCTTTCCATCAGGCCGAAGGCGGCTGCGGGTCCTGTCACAGGCGTGATATAGCCGATCTTAACGGGGTTGCCGGTCGGCTTGGAGGCGACAGTTGTTGGGCTGGCCGCCGCGCCCGTGGCGGGCGTTCCCAGGGGCTTAGTAGCCTGGGAGGCAGTGGTGGGCGCTGCTGCCGGCGCCTTGGTAGGCGTAGCCGTAGGCGCAGCTGCAGGCGCGCAGGCTGCCGTGGCGAGCACGAGGGCGGCTGCCAGGGCCAGCAGCCCCATCCACCTGGGCTTTGAATGGCGTCTCATCTTTTTCCTCCTAGTTCTCAGCCGGCCCGGCAAAGACGCGAGGCGAGCGCCGGTCAGGCAGATTGGCGCAGAGTGGCCAGGTTTCGCTGGAGTAAAGGGCCATCACAGGCGATTGGCCGGTGGAAGTAAGATCTTTTTTCGTGACGGGACACGCCATTACAGCACTCACTATGCTCAGACTTGTCCAGGCCCGCTCCTGGAAACACAAAGGACGAGTTACCTCGACAATTGTTATACTCGGTATGTCTCGGTATGTCAAGGGGTTAGGTACACCAGGAGCAAGTAGGAGGCGTGACCTCGCGCGACTAGAGCCAAGCTCAGGGACGCTGTTCAGGGGACTGTCAGGATCAGGATTCGCGGCGCAAGCTCCCGGGGCAAAATGCGGACCGGCATGGGCAGGGAAAGTGGCCAAAAGTGGCCAGCAGGTTAGCCCCGTCAGTGTTTGAGAGCCTTATACTTCTCCTCAATTGCTTGGAGCTGTGCTTCCTTGGCGCCGATCTCTTGATCAATAACAGATAGGCGCGCTGCGACTTCGTCGAGGCTCGAATGGGCTATCTGCTTTTCTTGATAGAGTGCGAGGGACACCTTGCCGAACTCCTCAACCAACTCCTGCCGCTTGCCCTGCAAGCCGTGAATCGAAAGCTTGACTGCGCCACTCTCCGCAGCTTTGCCGGCTTCGCGCGCCGCGTCGGCTCCCACTTCAGTTGCCTTAGACAAGATCTTGTCGAAAAGACCCACGTTACACCTCTTTCGTCCGCTCCTGCTCTGGCTGATGACCGGGGCCAGGCCACTAAGGGGCATTAGTCCCATTTCCGGCCTCCCGGCCCATGGTACAGGGCAAGGCGAATATCCGAATCTGTCAATGATTATATCACTACAGGGGGACCGGTTGTACTCTACGCATTCACTGGTCTAAATTGTTACAGGACGAGCATCGTGCTGCGAAAATATCCTCTTTCTTAATCAAGCGACCACGGATGGTTCAAGTGAGTGA
>JAUYDP010000011.1 GCA_030691805.1 Dehalococcoidia bacterium
AATCGGCGCCTACCAGATTTGGAACGAGCCCAACCTGGCCAGGGAGTGGGACGGACGCGCCCCCAACGCCAAAGAGTACGTGGCACTTCTTAAGGGCGCATACCTGGCCATCAACGCTGCCGATCCAGGTGCGATTGTTATCACCGCCGGCCTCTCGCCAACCACGGCCCCCCTGCCACTGGCTATACCGGATATCGAATACCTGCGACAGATGTACGCTGCCGGCGCGAAGGACTATTTTGACATGCTTGGGGTACATGCCGCCGGTTATAAGGCCCCCCCGGAGGCCGACCCGGGCGAAGTGGCCAAGGATAAGGCGCTGACCAATAACGACCCCAGCCCGGAGAACCTGAAGCGGACCTACTCCTTCCGGCACGTGGAGGACTACCGTAAGGTCATGGAGGAGAACGGCGACAAGGAAAAACGGGTGGCGATCCTGGAGTTTGGCTGGACCAGCGACAACCGCCCCGGCTCACCCTACGCCTGGCACGCTGTCTCCGAAGAGCAGAAGGCCGACTATATCGTTCGGGCCTACCAGTTCGCTCAGAAGAACTGGCGGCCCTGGGTAGGCGTGATGTCCCTGATCTACATCGCCGCCCCTTATTGGACTCCTAACGACGAGCAGTACTACTGGTCCATCACCGACGAAAAGGGCAACCCGCGGCCGGCTTACCAGAAGCTAAAGGCCATGAGCAAATAGGACCGCTGGGAGCGCCGGCCTCCGAGGGGTCCCAGCCTCCGGGAGCGCCGGCGTCTCGCCGGCAAGGTGGGGCAGGGGTTTGGTTTTGGCACTTGTAGGGGCGGGTTTCAAACCCGCCCCTACGTTTCAACAGACGGGGCGTTAACCTGACTAAGGCCCCATTTCTTGACCCAAGCCGTGGCATTCCCTATACTTTACTTGGTTCGGGGTGTAGCGTAGCGGTTAGCGCGCATGGTTTGGGACCATGAGATCCCCAGTTCGAATCTGGGCACCCCGACCATGAGCCAGAGGGTGGCTCGAGGCAGTACGAACAGTCTTTTTTAGCTTCGGGTAGCAATCCGGCGGTTCAAATACATGCACAAGCGAATGATGGAAAGAGATCCTCAACACACACACCCGACACGGTCCAGGCTGGGATACAAGACGCGGTTTTTCCTTGGTGGCGCGGCCTTCGCGGTTATTACCTACATCGTGGGCACGCTGATCTATGGGAACGAGAGCTATCTCTTGACTGGGGAATTCGCAATAAGGATGGACCTTGGGAAGGTGGTCTTTGGGGTATTCGAAGAGCATCTGGTAACCTTTGTACTCTGGTTAGTTGCGACCACGGCCATCTTCACCGGCTTAGGTTACCTTTTTGACCGGCAGGTTGTTTTGCGCAAGGTAGCCGAAGATCTGCGATTGGAGGCCGAGTCTCTGGCGGTCACGGACGGCCTGACCAGGCTTTTCAACCGCAGGTATCTGATCGACCAGTTGGCCATCGAGGTGAAGCGCACGCAAAGGCATAGCCGCACCTTCACGCTCCTCTTCCTGGATATTGACGGCTTCAAGCACTACAACGATACCCACGGGCACCAGGCAGGGGATGAGGTGCTGAGACAGATCGCCCTGGTAACCCGAGCCACAGTCCGGGACACCGACGTTGTAGCCCGTTATGGTGGGGAGGAATTCGTCGTTATAGCCGCCGGCTCAGACAAAGAGCAAGGCGCCCTCTTGGCCGATCGGATCAGAGACAAAGTCCAACGCAGATGCCCGGTAACGGTAAGCGTAGGCGTGGCGGAGTTCCCGAACGATGGCAACTCGGTGGAACAATTAATCGAAGCCGCCGATCAGGCCATGTACCAGGCCAAGGGAAGCGGCAAGAATCGTGTCTGCATCGCCAACTCTGGAGCGCCCTGCTCTGGCCTGGCTGTCAACCAGGGAGATTAAAAAGCTTAAGATTGTGAGGATTGCATGAAGGTCCTGGGCATCGTCACCAGTCCCCGCAAGGGCGGGAACACCGAGATCCTGGTATCTGAGGTGCTGGCTAGCGCCCAGGAAGCCGGGGCGGATACCGAGCTACTGCTTCTGCGAGATAAAAAAATGCAGCCCTGCGATGGGTGCCGGACCTGTCACAAGACCAACGCCTGCCACATAAAAGACGATATGCAGGATGTCTACCCCAAGCTGGAAGCCGCCGACGCTATAGTCCTCGGCACGCCTGTCTACTTCTGGACGGTCACTGCCCAGTGCAAGGCATTCATGGACCGCACCTATTGCTATCACATCAACCGGCGCCTTAGGGGAAAGGTCGGCGCAGGGGTCATTGCCACCCGCCGAGCCGGAGCCACCCAGGCATTCTCCGTCATCAACAATTTCTTCAACTTGCATCGCATGCTGGCGGCCGGAGGGGTCTTTGGATACGGGGAAGAGCGTGGCGAGGTCCGCCAGGACGCCCAGGCCCTGGGTGAATGTAAGGCCCTGGGCCGGGTGGTAGTACGTTATGTAAAGATGGCCTCCGCCGGCCTTCTGGCTCCAGCACCGCGACCGGGGTAGATAACAGCCGCCAGGCTTGAGCTATCAGCCGGTCGGGTTTTACCGCCGGGATCGCAGAGATCGCTGATAGTATTTCTCTATACTTCCTTAGACCTCTTTAAACCTCTTCTCGGCGTTCTCTGCGTGCTCTGCGCTGAAAAAGAACTCTGCCAAAGTGGCACACGCCTCTGGCCTGTGCGAACAGGCGGGACGCCTGTTCCACTTACCGACGCCCAAGTGATTTTCATTCCACGGTGGCGACCCGGCCGGGGCATGGGAAGCTGTGGTGAAAGAACCCCCGGCCGGACCGCCTAATGATGGGACGTTCCCTCTTTAGCCGCAGGCTGCCAGGCAGCACGGCCGGCCTTTAGGACATGACAGAGCTCGGCTGCTTTCCGGGCCACGTTGCGGGCCGTCCGCACTCCGTAGGCGTCCTGGAGCACCTCGTGATAATCGCTGGGGTCGAACTTGCCCGTGCCGTGTTGGCTGGTAACCCCTGCGCCACCGAAGAGAGACGGCATCCCAGCGCCTATGGGTAGCATCTCAAAGATCATGAATGCCTGCAGCAGGGAGAGTAGCGCCGTCTCCATACCGCCGTAGCGGTACCAGATTACCGCGAAACCCGCTCCCACCTTGCCATGAAGCTTGCCCCCGTGCTTGTTACCATGGACCAGTACCCGCAAACGGTCCAGGAAGTTGGCCATGGGTCCGGTCATGCGTCCGATATAGACGGGCGTGCAGAGAAAGAGGGCATCCGCCTCCACCACCTTGGGATAGATGTAACGCATGTCGTCTTCCTGGTGGCAGAACTGGGTGTTGGTCTGGTTCTTCAGACACCAGTTCACATGGATGCAGTCTCTGATGTCCATTCCAGCCAGGCTTATGAACTCTGTTTCCACATCGCCCACCGCCTCAGCCGCTTTGAGAGCCTCCTGGAGGAAGACGTCGGCATTACCTCCTTTGATCGGACTTCCGGATACTCCAAGAATTTTTACCGTCATATGGCCCCCTTTCTCGCGCCCATCTCGATAAACACAGGGGCATTCTATTCCAACCCTTGCGGCTCTGTCAACGAGCACCCCGAACTGGGGCGCGCGTCAAGATTCCACGCAGGTGACTCAAGGCACACGTCCCGGCTACCCCGCCAGAATTCTAACGCGCACCCCGGTTCGGGGCGCGCGTTAGAGTTAACTGAAACTCAATGATATAATGGCTGAGGAGGATATAAGACATGGCTATGGGACAAAAAATCCAGGCGAAAGCCATCATCCTTAGCGCAGACGAATTCGAAGATGCTGAAGGACAAGGCATCATATTCCAGGGCTGACTTCTAACTAAAGAAGAGTAACGATTCCACGCCGCCGGGCCGGGGGCTCGTCTGAACTGACCGGGCGGTGGCTTGATTTCCTTAGGCAGGCTTTCGTCCAACGATCTTGGCGCTCCAGATCTTGCTCACGGCCTCCTTACCTTGACCTAGAAGACCCTTGGCAAGCCTCCGGTCAGCCTGGCTTTGGACCATCTCTTCCAGAAGCTCCAAGACCGACGCTTGATCATAACGCTGGCGGGCAGCCACACTTACATCCACCAAGCCAGCCTCCCGCATGATCCCCAGATATGCCTCCTCCTCGATGGCCCCGGCTATGCAGCTCGTCCAGAGCCCTATCTGACTCTTAACCTCCTCCGAAAGGCCCGCAGTTACGATATCGGATATAGAGACGCTGCCACCAGGCTTCAGGACCCGGAACACCTCGGAGAAGACCCGTCTCTTGTCCGGGGCCAGGTTGATCACACAGTTGGAGATCACCCAGTCCACACTGCTGTCCTCCAGAGGCATATTATCCGCATCGCCGAACCGGAACTCCACATTGGAAACACCGGCCCTGGCAACGTTTTCTTGGGCCTTGGCGATCATCTCCGGGGTGAAGTCCAGGCCGATTACCCGGCCTTTGGGTCCGACAATCTTGGAGGCTAGTAGCGCATCAATGCCGGCCCCTGACCCGATGTCCAGGACGACCTCGCCCTCCTTCACACCCGAGAAGGCCAGAGGGTTGCCGCACCCTAAGGCGTGCTCCACAGCATCCTCAGGCAGGCCGGCCAGCTCCTCCGGTGAGTAATGGCTTATCTCTACCAGATCCGGGCGAGCTTTGGCCGGCCCACATCCGGTACTCCGGCCGCAACACCCGGACGAGGTACTCGTGGCTGCGCTGGCATAGCGCAGCCGTACCGCCTTCTTGATTTCTGTGCTTTGCTGGTCCTGTTTCCTTACAGGTGGTTTTGCGGTCATTATTCTCCTCCTTAATGCCGAATACAATTAATGTATATTGCATGTATTCTACAATCGAGAAAGTCCTCTCAACCGGCGCAGCACTGCGCACCCAGGTCCTCGACCTTAGATGCCAGCTTCCGCAGGCCCTTGAGGATGGCATCTCGCTCGCTCTCCGAGAGAGCCGCAAAGGCGGAGGAGAAAAACTCCCGCTTGCATTTCTGCATTTCCAGGACCATTTCCCGGCCCATGGGGCTTAGTCCTACAAGTACGATCCTGCGGTCATGGGGAGCCGGCCTGCGTTCTGCCAGCCCCTTTTCCACCAGGGCGTCCACCATGCGGGTCATGGTGGTGCTATGCAGGCGCATCTCCGTGGCCAAATCGTTCATGGTGGCTTCCCCTCGTTCGTGAAGGGCCAGAAGGGAGTATGCCTGCGCCGCCGTGAGGCCCTGGCTTGCTGTAAGCACCCGGTCACAGCATTCCACGTTTCGCAGCAACCGCCGGGATAGCCGGTCCACCGCGTCTACAAACTCATCCAACTGTAGGGCTCTGGCTTCAAAGAGAGATATCTGTAACATGCAAGTAATGTAGCCTACAATATTATTCTTGTCAATAGCCTCTAAGAGCGTGTTGAATAATCGGATAGGAAGGGCTTTCTAGCCCTTCTAGCGAGCCTGGAAAGATACGTCTTTCG
Organism: Dehalococcoidia bacterium; assembly: GCA_030691805.1. Taxonomy (GTDB): domain Bacteria; phylum Chloroflexota; class Dehalococcoidia; order JAUYDP01; family JAUYDP01; genus JAUYDP01. The sequence goes on from JAUYDP010000011.1 coordinate 5,452, forward strand.
AACACAAGCAAGTGTTTTCCACTACTCTAAACCCCTAAGCTTGCTCTGCCCTTTCCAACGGTGTTAGAATATCTAGATACCACAAAGGAAGGGTGTAGCGGCTTTATGCCTCTGGATCGCATCATTGTTAGAGGCGCGCGAGAGCACAACCTCAAGAATATAGACGTAGAGATACCCCGTGACAAGCTGGTGGTCATCACCGGCCTTTCCGGCTCCGGTAAGTCCCCCCTGGCCTCCGACACCATTTACGCCGAGGGCCAGCGCCGCTACGTGGAGTCCCTCTCCGCCTATGCCCGCCAGTTCCTGGGCCAGATGGAGAAGCCCGACGTGGACCACATCGAGGGCCTGTCGCCAGCCATTTCCATAGACCAGAAGGGCGTCTCTAAGAACCCCCGATCCACGGTGGGGACTATCACCGAGATATATGACTACCTGCGACTCCTCTACGCCCGCACCGGCCACCCCCACTGCCCCAATTGCGGGCGGCCAATAGCTCAGCAAACAGTCCAGCAGATCGTTGACTCCGTCCTGGCCTTGCCGGATGATACCCGCTACATGATCATGGCCCCCTTGGTACGCGACCGGAAGGGCGAGCACCAGTCTATCTTTGAGGACCTCCGAAAAGCCGGCTTCGTCCGAGTGCGGGTGGACGGGCGCATATTTGACCTGTCCGAGGAATTCAGACTGGACAAGCAGAAGAAACATACCATCGAGGTGGTGGTTGACCGTCTGGTGATGCGCACACCTGATGGTGATGGAAATGGGCACTCCCCCAACAGCCACCCAGAAGCGACTCGCATCGCTGACTCCGTTGAGACCGCCCTAAAGCTAGGGTCGGGGGTTGCGCTGGTTGCGCTGGCAGACGGCGAAGAGCAATTGTATTCAGAGCATTTCGCCTGCGTCCACTGCGGGATCAGCATCGGTGAGATCGCCCCCCGCTCCTTCAGCTTCAACAGCCCCCATGGGGCCTGCCCAACCTGCACCGGCCTGGGCACCAAGCTTGAAATTGACCCGGACCTGGTCATACCTAACAAGGGCCTCTCCATATCCGAAGGGGCCATCCTACCCTGGCAGCGTCTCAGCGCCACCAGCAGTTGGTACTACCATCTTCTTACCAAGCTGGCCCGCCGCCACGGGTTCTCCCTCGATACCCCTGTCAAGAAGTTGAGCCAAGAACAACTTGATCTGGTCTTTCACGGCGAGCGCCGGGGGGGTAGAAGCCAGACCGATAGCGGTTTCGAAGGGGTAATAACGAACCTGGAAAGGCGGTTCCGGGAGACGGAATCGGAGTTCGTGAGGGGCGAGCTCGAGCGGTATATGTCCACCAAGCCGTGCCCCACCTGCAATGGGAAGCGCCTCAAGCCGGAGTCTCTGGCCGTTACCGTGGACGGCAGGAACATAGCCGAGGTGACCGCCAAGTCCGTCCTACAGACTCTGGCCTGGCTGGACCGTCTGGCAGGCATGTCAACACCCGACGCATCCGCCCTTACCCACAGCCGCGGCTGGTCCAGCGAAGAGGAGGGCATCTCCTTCGGCCAGTTTTATGTCAACCAGCAGGAATCCCCCCTCACCGGCCGTGAGTTGACCATTGCCCACCAGATACTCAAGGAAATCCGGGCCCGCCTGAGCTTTTTGATAGACGTTGGGCTGGACTATCTTACCCTCAACCGGCCGGCGGCAAGCCTGAGCGGCGGCGAGTCCCAGCGCATCCGCCTGGCTACCCAGATAGGCAGCGGATTGATGGGCGTCCTTTACATCTGCGATGAACCGTCGGTGGGCCTGCACGCTATTGACGAGATGCGCCTTATCCGGACCTTGAAGCGACTGCGGGACCTGGGTAACACCATCCTGGTGGTCGAGCATGATGAGGCTATGATGCGAGCGGCAGACTGGATCGTAGACCTGGGTCCCGGAGCCGGGGAGCACGGTGGGTACGTAGTAGCCGCTGGACCCATCGAGGAGATAATAGCCTGTCCCCAATCCATCACCGGCCAGTATCTGAGCGGCGCGAAATATATCCCCGTTCCTGCCATACGACGCCCTGGTAACGGCAAGACCCTTATGGTCAAGGGCGCCAGAGAGAACAACCTCAAGAATATAGATGTCGGCATCCCCCTTGGGATGCTGGTATGCGTAACCGGCGTCTCCGGCAGCGGCAAGAGCACGCTGGTAGACGATATCATCCACAGGCGTCTGGCCCAGGCATTCTACCAGGCCCGCGAAAAGCCGGGGGTCCACGAAGCGCTCCTGGGCTGGGAGAACCTGGACAAGGTGGTCAACGTAGACCAGGCGCCCATCGGACGGACCCCACGTAGCAACCCAGCCACCTATACGGGAACGTTCACGCCAATTCGTGAGCTATTCTCCACGGTGCCCGAGGCCCGTGTGAGAGGATACCTTCCGGGCCGCTTCTCCTTCAACGTCAAGGGAGGCCGCTGCGAGGCCTGTCACGGCGAGGGGTACGTCCAAATCGAGATGCACTTTCTGCCCGACATAACCGTCTCTTGCGAGGTCTGCAAGGGCCAGCGATATAATAGGGAGGCCCTGGAGATATACTTCAAGGGGGAAAACATCGCCCAGGTGCTGGATATGACCGTGGAGGAGGCCCTGGAATTCTTCCAGAACTTCCCATCCATCCGCCAGAAGCTCCAGACCCTGTTCGACGTGGGCTTGGGTTACATCCGGCTGGGCCAGCCGGCCACCACTCTCAGCGGAGGCGAGGCCCAGCGGGTAAAGCTGGCAACCGAGCTATCTCGCCGGGGCACAGGGCGCACCCTCTACATCCTGGACGAGCCAACCACCGGCCTCGCTTTCGAGGATGCCAAGGCGCTTCTCGGCGTCCTCCAGCGCCTGGTGGAAGCGGGCAACACGGTCCTGCTGATCGAACACCACCTGGACCTGATCAAGAACGCCGATTGGATAATAGACCTGGGGCCCGTTGGCGGCGACGACGGCGGCTACATTGTAGCTGAGGGTACCCCAGAGCAGATCGCCCAGGTGGAGCGCTCTTTTACAGGGCGTTTTCTGCGGCAGGTGCTGGCTCGTAATTAGGTTGCCAACCCGCTCGATCTGGCTATGACCACAGAGGGCGTAACCGCACGTGCTGACACGCGATTAAGCCACCGGCCCGCTCTGTATAAATAAGTCAACCGTGGGCGTAACCAAACGTAGCGGCGGACGGCCCGTGCCTGTTGAAAAACCCATCAATGGGCCAGTCACGCGGGATCTGTAGTGGCGAGGCATGCCTCGCTACTACGTGAGCGACGCCTGCTCGGCCACGGTAGGGAAGACAACTCCGTACTTTATCAAGTTTATCAACGGGCTCGCCCTGTCCGCCATTGGGCGGGGTGGCGGGGTAAAGTCACCCCAGTATCGGAAGCGCCATAGCAGACCAGGGCCACTCTGCTGGATCGCCCACTAACCCCTTCCGCACCGGATTCGCCAGAATATACTGGCAAATGACTGATAAATCCTCTTCCCGACGGGCAATATGGTCGAAATAGCTCCGTTGCCAAAGCGCTCCCTGGTAGCCCGACCTCCACGCCATACGGGTAGTATAGCTCTTAAACCCCTGGACCAGGCTTGGAAGACTTCCCTTTCCAGAAACTGGCGAGAGCGCCAGATGGAGATGATCGGGCATTCAGCAATAGGTGTAGAGGCGCCAGTGGTTCTCTCTGGCCCGGAAAAGTAAGGCTTCGACAACCATGCTAGCTAGGGTGGGGTCGGCGAAGGGCTGAGGCAAGTGGCGGGCGCAGAGAGTTATGGAATACACGTAGTTGGGGTCAGAATAATCGAACCCTTGAAGGCGGAGAGGCTTCCTCCGCTAACCGGGGTCTGGACGATGTCTGGGCGTTTGGCAATCCATCGCTCATGCCTTCGGAGCACTATGGCGGACAGGGCCGTCCGCCACTACGCGAGCCAGCCGGGGATCGGTCGACCGCCGGGAGATTCGTTACTCAACAGTTATGCTTTCGGAGCACTATGGCGGACAGGGCGAGCTTGTTGAAAAACCCGTCAATGGGCCAGTCACGCGGGATCTGTAGTGGCGAGGCATGCCTCGCTACTACGTGAGCGACGCCTGCTCGGCCACGGTAGGGAAGACAGCTCCGTACTTTATCAAGCTTATCTACGGGCTCGCCCCGTCCGCCACTACGCGAGACACATCCCCCCTCTATGAAATGCCCAAGCCTTCATGAGCTTTCTCCGGGCATTACGCCGCCACGCGCACCTTCGCTAGCTGGGGCGATACTACCTCGGTGGGAACCGGCTCGCCTCTGCGCTAACAATACGCAAGTAGAGCTCTATAGCATCCCGGATGTTCTCCAAGGCCTCCTCCATGGTATCTCCCTCGCTAATGCACCCTGGGAGCGCCGGGACCGTGACTGTGTAGCCCATCCCATCGTCGTCAGGCTCCTATATCACCGTGTACTCTAGCTGCTTCGTGGCTGTATCCACGCCACGTTGCAGCTTCAGTTATTGAGTGCGCCTTGCCGTATCCAGTCGGAGATTTTGCGCAGGGAGTCTTCGGGGAGACGGTGCTCGGAGCGTGGTTGCCCCACCGCGGGGTCCCCACGTAATTTGCGCACCAGGAGACTGGTATCCGGACTGGTCCTGATTACCAGCGGACCGCCCTGGCCCCCTTTCATCCAGGAATCATAGTCCTTCAACGAGAGCCCCCCTAAGCTCTGGTCAACATGGCAGGATGCACACTGCTGCTTTAGGATCGGGAGGACGTCCTTGCTAAAGCTGACGATAATCCCCGCCGGAGCAGGTGTGGACTTTCCAGGGGGCTGGATCATAGTTATGGGGGCGCCCACAGCGGGTTTATCCGGTGTTACGAGCAAAGATGGCTGATAAGGGGCTGTGCCCGATCCTGCGATTAGTGTAGATGACAGCGGCGGGGCAACCCCACCTGGTTTGGATGTCGGTGAGACTGGAGCATTAATCCCCGCAGAAGGGCCGGCGCCTCCACAAGCAGCCAGCAATAGTGCGCCTGCTAGGAACATGAATAAGGTAATAGTTCGGGAGTAAGTATGCCAGTACATATGCTAACGAGAATTTAACACTTGCCCATACCTGTGTCAAGGGGGAGCGACAGGGGGCAGCGACAGGGGGGGCATGCCGGGGGCATAGCATTACAGGGCATTACAATTCAACTGGCAGTCGGCGTTGTGACCAGAGCGTTGAAAGACGCCCGTTTTCGTTTGATAGGCGGGCTTTTCCAGGCTCGCCGGAGAGGCTGGCAAGCACCTCCTATCCGATTATTAAACGCTCTCGTAAACCTGCGTGACAGACCAGGAGAACGGATGGTACAATGACTCAAAGCGCGTTAAGACCTCGTTTGTCCTATGGTTGCTGAAAGGAGTCAAATGCCCAC
>JAUYDP010000094.1 GCA_030691805.1 Dehalococcoidia bacterium
TGGCCAGGAAGGCCCGGTAGGCATCGCCTAGCTTGGCCGGAAGAAGGCAATTGGCGAACCAGCCCATCACCATAAAGCGGGCCAGGATCCATGAGGACGGAATCTCCTTTTCTCCGGCCTGGTTGAAGCCAACATTCCTGAGTAGCAGCCTCCAGCGGAGTCCCCGCACTGGAAAGGAACAGTAGTAGAAAAAGATCGCCAGAAAAAGGCGGACCGGGTCAACCCTGGACACTATCTTCCAGGTTTCAGCCAGGTCTATGTTAAAGCGGCTTACCAATAAATAGATAATAACAAAGGAGACCGCAAAGGCTACGAGGGTGCGCCAGTGGAAGAACTGCTTGCTGAGGGAAGGCTCCTCCCCAGGCGTCTCGGGCTGCGGGTGTTCTATTTCAGTCAGCTCTTCATCTCCATCTCCCGTGTCTCCGAAGCGAATGGCACCAGTCCCAGTAAGATGCCTAACTGCACCAGCATACCATGGACGTAGATATTATCAAAGACGTTATGGACCGATAGCGCCAATAGCGTTGACAGCACACCCAAGGCCAGCGCTGACTTCAAGCCCCAGCCGCGGGCCAGGGAGGCCTTTAGACCTCGGCCCACGTACAGGAAGAAACAGAAGAGCAGCACCAGGTAAGCCGCAAGGCCAACCACCCCTGTCTCAGTCAGGACGTTCAAATAGTAGTTATGAGCATGTTCCTGACCGAATTCCCAGGCCGGTAGCGCGTAATCGGGGTATACAGCCCGGAAATTTCCTATTCCGATGCCCAGCCACGGGCTATCCTGCCAGATATGCCAGGCCGAGTACCAGAGCGCCATGCGCTCGACGACGGACCAGTTCTGTGGGGTTGTCTTGACAAATCTAGGATCGAAAATGCCAAATTCTGCAAAAGGGCCACCCTCGTCGCCACCGGGTATGGTGACCAGGTCGTAAGATAGCGCCAGGCTAAGGAGGAGACCTACAAGTACGACGACCCAGAGCAAGCGCCGCCAAGCCCAACTGCGAAGTAAGACCGTTAAAGCCGATGCGCCGGCCAGGCCCAACATGCCCCCTCGGGATAAGGTCATAAGCAACGCCGCGACCAGGGCGCCCGTAGCGACCAGCAGGGGCCGTTTCGGCAACCTCTCCTCACGGACTACCAGTAGCAGGGCAATGGCCAGGGGAATTACGGTCAACAAGTATCCTGCGTAGGGGTTGGGCTGGCCGTAAAAGCCGTATGCCCTGAGAAACGTTTCTCCAACCAGAAAAGAACCAGGCCCCTGCCGTGACGCAAACTGATACCATCCATGGAAGGCAGCCAGCGTTCCTGAGCTAAGGACTGCTCCCACCAGCAGGAGGACCTGGCCTCTCTCCCGAACCGTGTTTCCAACCAGTACCAGGACGGCCAGGAACTCCAGCCACTTGGCCATCTCTTTCAGGCTTAACCCCAGTGCCGAAGAGTTAGTGAAAGAAAGCGCCATGGCTGCCATAAATAGGGTCACGGGCCACACGATCCATGGGAGGGATATCCGGGCCTCCTTGGTGTAGACCATCCGCATCACCCAGCTAAAGACCACCAGAGGGACGATAAACTCCGTTGCGGAGAGGGAGAAATCGGCCATCTCAATCTCCCCCAGGCTTCCGAAGGGCACCGTAAAGGCCAGTAGTACCAGGCCGTATTCCAGCCGGGCCAGGGTCAGCAGGACCGAAGATATGCCAAGGACCGGGAGCATCACCGCTGGCAAGGGGAGAATGGCGATGGCCAGAGCCGCCAGGACCACGCCTGCGACCAGCGGGAGATGCGATAGGTTGTCCAACATCCTCGCGGAGGGCTTGGAGGCCGCCGGTGACGACTTGTGTCCTCGGTGCGAAAAGTAGGTCCCCAATCCCCTCATGAGGTCTTCAGCCCTTCTTTCTCCATCACCTCCATCAGCCCGTAGGTCAGCCAGAACACCACCGCCAAGTCTATTAGAAAGTAGCTGTTGTCCAGCATGCCATGGACCAGGAAATCGGCCATGCTGGCCATGAGGGCAATAACAACGAATCGGAGGCTGGACCCCCTTAAACGATCGAAGAGGCGCAGGCCGCGGCTCCAAAACGAGACCTGGAGCCAGGCCAGGGCCGCCAAACCCAGGACCCCCAGCCGCACCCAGTAGTCCAGGAGAAGATTATGGGGGTGGGACACGTTTGGCTCGGCCCAGGCTTCGGGGAGCATGTAGCCTCCCTCCCGGTAATAGTATAGGAAATTATCCAGCCCCACCCCTGTCCAGGGCCTGTCAGCCAGCATGTTGAGGGTTGACCGCCAGACGTAGAGACGCTGCTCGGTGGTTACCCAGGAGACCACGCGTCCCAAACCAAGGAATGGTGAGGCCGCCGCAATGGCTGTAGCAACCACGGCTAACAGGGCCAGGACTGCCCGCTTCCCCTTTACCATGGCTACCAAAAGAAAGGCCACGCCAACGCCCAACCATGCCCCACGGGAAAAGGAGAGCAAGAGGGAAGGCCCTATCAGGAGGACCGCCGCCAGGTAAGGCCAGCCAGGGCCGCGCCCATCTATCCACTCCTTGATTCTAACAGAAAGGGGTCCGCTCCGATCACCACGTAGAGGCAACCCAATGCCCATTGCCAGGGCCACCGGCGCTACCCGACCCAGAAAAAGGCCGAGGGCGTTAGGGGAGTGGTACACAGCTAACATACGCCGAACGCCTCCGGTGGCCTCCACAATCCCAACAAAATAATAATGGAAAAGGGCTATGATCGAGATAGCCACCCCCAACACAACCAGGGCGTTGGCCATGCGCCAAACCGCGCGCTCTCCTCGAAGAGTTGTAGTTAGTATCAAGTAGAATAGGAACGGCTCCAGGACCACCACCCGATACTCACGAAGGCTGACTTGAAGGTACTGGCTGAATAGTAGTGACAGGGTAGCGGCAGCCAGGAAGAATAGGGCCGGACTGGCCCAAGACCTCCATCCCGGGGGCATGTCTATTCCCCATACACCTGCTGTCGCTCTCTGGAAGGCGCTCCGGGCCGTCCAGGCCAGTGTGCAAGCCAGGATGGTGAATTCCGTCAGACTAAAGTACAGGGAACCGATGGCCTTAGGGAAGAGGTAGAAAGGTGAGCTAATAAGGACGAAGACCAGCGCCAGGTCCATTCGCGCCCAGGCTAGGCTCAGGAAGAGGAGTGCGCCGACTGCGGCTAGGGGAAGCCAGGGGGAGTAATACCAGATAGCCACCCCGGCTGCCAGTCCTACGAAGGCCAGCG
>JAUYDP010000096.1 GCA_030691805.1 Dehalococcoidia bacterium
AGACGGCGAAGTAACCGCTTCCGGGCACTTCCTGCTTGGGCATCACCACCCTTCCCCCCAGATCTGCTAGGTGATGCAAGTCCCGCGGGGTAGCTGAATCAGCCGAATGAATTCGGCGCTAGGCGGGTCATCGTAACGCCGAATTCATTCGGCTGGCCTGAGTAGTTGCCGGCTGGCCTGAGTAGTTGCCGGCCGGCCTGAGTAGTTGCCGGCTGGCCTGAGTAGTTGCCGGCTGGCCTTTGAGCCACCTGCGCGAAATTTGTTGACTGGTCCTATCTGTCCTTGTCCTCCCAAATGCGTAAGAAATGGCCCTCCGGGTCCAGACAGATGGCGAAGTAACCCATTCCGGGCACTTCCTGTTTGGGCATTACCACCCTTCCCCCCAGATCTGCTAGGTGATGCAAGTCCCGCGGAGTAGCTGAATCAGCCGAATGAATTCGGCGCTAGGCGGGTCATCGTAACGCCGAATTCATTCGGCTGGCCTGAGTAGTTACCGGCTGGCCTTTGAGCCACCTGCGCGAAATTTGTTGGCCGGTACCCCAGGCTAAAGCACTGGGGCATGGGGCCGCGGCCACCATGGGATCAGTATTTTCACCACAGACAGGCCTGGCGCTACAATCCCTGCTCGAGCTTGCGGGCCACATCTTGCCGGAGGGCAATCTTCCGCACCTTGCCGCTGGCCGTCATGGGCAGGCTCTCCACCAGCTCCAGCCTCTCCGGCAGCTTGACCTTGGCCAGGCCCCGGCCCAGGAGAAAAGAGACTATCTCCTCTAACGTCACCGTCTGGCCCGGTCGAGGGACGATGTAAACACAGTTCCGTTCTCCAAGCCTGGGGTCCGGCATGCCGACTACGGCTACAGCCAGGACCTTGGGATGGGCGTAGAGGTGCTCCTCCACCTCCCGCGGGCTTATCTTCTCCCCGCCCCGATTGATTATGTCCTTGATCCGGCTGACGAAGCTGACATACCCTCGCTCGTCTATAACTACCGAGTCCCCGGTAAAGAACCACCCATCGGGGTGAAAGGAACGCTTCGTAAGCTCCGGGTCTCTGTAGTAGCCAACATGCACGAAGGGGCCTCGAACCGCCATCTCGCCCGGCTGGCCTGTAGGCAGGATTTTTTCCCTCTTCTCATCGAAAACGGCCAGCTCTACGGCCGGCGAGCCTGCACGGCCTACGGTGGTGGCCGCCAGCTCCGGAGGATCGTCCGCCCGGGTTATGGGGCCGGCTACGCTCTCGCTTGCTCCCCACAGCGTGATAAAGCCGCAGCCAACCTCGGCCCTTAGCCGCTTTATCCCTTCGCTGGGCATGGGCGCCGCCCCGGTTATGAAGACGCGCAAAGAGCTCAGGTCGTATTTTTTGAGGCTGGGGTGGTTCAGTAAAGCCATCAGTTGGGGTGGCACGCCCAGGGCCACGGTAACCCGTTCTCGTTCGATCAGGCGAAGGGCCGCCTCGGGATCAAAGGCGTCCATCCAGACGCAGGTGGCGCCAATCTCGGAAAGAATAACATTGCAGCCCACCGCCAGCCCAAAGGCATGGTAAGCAGGAGCCAGGCAGAGAAGCGTGTCCTTCTCCGTGAATCCGAATCCGGCATTGTAGGACATGCAATTGTGGATTGTATTATGGGTCCAGATGGGGGCCTTGGGAGCGGCCTCCGTTCCGGAGGTGAACATCAGCACCAGCGGGTCGTTCGCATCGGCCTTTAGGGCCGCCGGTTGACGAGCCGGCGTCTCCGCCTGAGCTGGAGTAGACGACGCCCCGCTTTGCTCTGCTGTCAATTCTTTGAAAGCTACCGCGCCGGGAGGTATGACCTCACCCACTATTACCACATGCCTCAGGTCTGGCAAGCCGGGGCGAATCTCCTGGAGCATCTGGACATAGTCAAAGCCACCGAAGGTGTCTGGGAGGATAAAGGCTATTGACTCACTGTGCTCCAGAATGTATCGCACCTCGGCGCCGCGGTAATAGGGCACCACGGGGCAAAGGACCGCTCCTATTTTCGCCACGGCGAAATATGTTGCGCTTGCCTCTACCCGGTTGGGTAACTGGGCGGTTACCCGGTCGCCTCTCCTGATGCCGAGTTTATGCAGGCCAACGGACAGGCGGTACACCATACGGCCGAAGTCGGCGTAGGTAATACGCCGCTGGGTATCCAGGATAGCGGTCTTTTGGGGAAAGGTCCGTACTATTTGGTTAAATCGTTCACCGACGGTGACATCGGTCCAATAACCTTTGGAGACATACTCGGCGATCAGCGCGGGGGTTAATCTGGTCTCAATAGCCAATGCTCCCCTCCCATAAGTCTTCGGATAGCGGATGAAAGGCGGATTTATCACAGGCAGGACGGCTACTCGTCCTGTACAATTCCGGCCAAGAGGCGCCGGATCTAACTTAGCTTGATAAACTCCTCGACGGATAGGTCAGCGCCGTCCAGGATAACTGCAAGGGTCCCGGTGTCTATACGCTTGTGATTGGGGACCACGACTTGGGCGTAGGGATCGTCCCGA
>JAUYDP010000267.1 GCA_030691805.1 Dehalococcoidia bacterium
ATAGGGGACACCCTCAAAAACCCCAGCCTGCGACGCCTGCTGCCTTTCGGAAGGATGGGGGCCGCCCCCAAAACCCCAGCCTGCGACGCCTGCTGCCTTTCGGAAGGATGGGGGCCGCCCCCAAAACCCCCGGCCTGCGGCGCCTACTGCCTTTCGGAAGGATGGGGGACACCCCCAAAACCCCCGGCCTGCGGCGCCTGCTGCCCTTCGGAAGGATGGGGGGACACCCCCAAAACCCCGGCCTGCGGCGCCTGCTACCTTTCCGAAGGATGGGGGACACCCCCAAAACCCCGGCCTGCGGCGCCTGCTGCCTTTCGGAAGGATGGGGGATACCCCCAACACCCCAGCCTGCGGCGCCTGCACTATGTTATTGGGGGATACCCCTGTTCCTCCGGCCTGGCGGCGCCTAGTGTAGAAGCGAGGCATGCCTCGCCCCTACAGTATGGTTCAAATCGGGGGATGCCCCCAAAACCCCGGCCTGCCGGCGCCCTCGTTCCATGTTCCCCGTTCCCAAGTTAGAAGCTGAAAGCTGACTGCTGACAGCTATCAGCTGTCAGCTAATGTCTAAAATGCCGCCTGCCGGTGAACACCATGGCCATGTGGTGCCGGTTGGCGACCTTGATGATCTGCTCGTCACGAATGGACCCACCAGGCTGGATTATGGCCCTTACACCGCCCCTGGCGGCATGTTTTACGCCATCAGGGAAGGGGAAGAAGGCGTCCGAGGCCAGGACAGAGCCTACCGCTTTCTCTCCCGCCCGCTTCAAGGCGAGCTCTACGCTTATGGCCCGATTTGGCTGACCTGCGCCGATGCCCAGGACTGCCTGCCGTTTGGCGATAACAATGGCGTTTGACTTGACATGTTTCACCGCCCTCCAAGCGAAGAGCAGGTCAGCCAGCTCATCCAGGCTGGGTCCTCTTTCGGTTACCACCCGCAGGTCAACTTCATCCTGCGGGACGCTATCAGGCGTCTGGGCCAGGAATCCCCCCGAGACGCGCCGGAAATCCAGATCAGCGGGGGAGTTGGCCGTAGGAGCCCCTACAGTGCATTGAGCCAGAACAATTCGAAGGCCCTTCTTTCCCTTTAGGAGGTCGAGCGCCTCTTCCTGAAAGCCTGGCGCCACAATGGCGTCGTAATGTGAGGAGGATATCTCCAACGCTGTGGCCAGTTCTACCTCTCGGTTAATGCCGATGACGCCTCCGAAAGCTGAGACAGGGTCACCTTCGTAGGCATGGCGATAAGCCTCGGCCAGGTCCTGGGAAGTGGCCAGGCCGCAGGGGTTCCCATGCTTTATGATGGTTACGGCAGGGGTCGCATAGTCGGATACTATGCTGATAGCCGCATCCAGGTCGCCGATATTATTGAAGGAAAGCTCCGGCCCGGCCAGAAGGGTTGCTGAGGCCACACCCTTCCGCTGGTCGTCCGGCTCGAATTCATCCACATAGAATGCAGCTTCCTGGTGGGGGTTCTCCCCATAACGCAAGGGCAGTTGCTTCCGTAACGCGACCGTTACGTGTTGCGGGAACAGCTCGCCCTTTTCTAAGAGGTACTGGGCCACAGCCGTATCATAGGTGGCCGTATGCTGAAAAGCCTTCTGCGCCAGGTACCGCCTGGTGTCCAGGTCCACATCTCCGTTGCGCAGCTTCTCCACCAGATAGCGATAGTCGAGGGGGTCAACCACCGGTATGACGAACGGGAAGTTCTTGGCGGCCGCCCGTAGCATGGTCGGGCCTCCGATGTCTATGTTCTCCAGGGCTTCCTCCAGGCTCGTCCCGTCTCGCCTGATAGTCTGCACAAAGGGGTAGAGGTTGACCACCACCATATCTATCAGGCCGATTCCATGCCGGGAGAGCTGGTCCATATCGGCGGGGTGATCGCGTCTTGCCAGAATACCACCATGGACGGCGGGATGAAGCGTTTTGACCCGTCCCTCCATTATCTCGGGAAATGAGGTCAGGACGCTTATAGACCGGACCGCAACTCCGCCGCTCTCCAGCTCCCGCATAGTACCACCGGTGGAGTAAATCTCCCAGCCAAGGCCCCCCAGGCTCTTAGCAAAATCCACCAGGTCTCGCTTGTCATAAACGCTGAGGATGGCTCTCATGGCCTGACTCCTATCCAGATAATCATAGCTGGACTGTCTCCTCTATCCAGTCCAGGTAGGCCTTGTTACCCTGGATGATTGGAAGCCCTATAACCTCGCAAACGGTGTAGCTGTGCAATCCCTTAACCGTCTCGATAAGACGGGGAAGGAGTTCCTCTTTTGTTTTTATGACCATAAGTGTCTCCAATGACTCTTCCAGCCGCCCTTCCCACCAGAAAAGCGACTGGATGCCCGGCACGAGGTTGACGCAAGCGGCCAGCCTCTGTTCCAGGACCGCTCTGGCTATGCGCTGCCCCTCCTCCTGAGACGGGACAGTAACCAGGACTACGGTGTATCCAGCGCCGCTGCTATCCCCGTTCATCTATCCGCGCTCATTACCCGCCTGCCCACGACCCGTAAGGAGCCACGGGCGAACAATTGGATGGCCTTGGGAAGGATGCGGTGCTCCTCTTGAAGGATCCTCAGCGACAGGCTTT
>JAUYDP010000290.1 GCA_030691805.1 Dehalococcoidia bacterium
ACCTCCACGTCTATATCGCCCGCCTGCGCAAGAAGCTTGAACTGGACCCCCAAAAGCCGCGCTATCTGGTGACCGAGCCGGGCGTCGGCTACCGTCTACTCGCTCAAGATCTCTAACTTCAACCGCTCCTCCCGCTTCGCCCAGCTAGCGCCCCTGACTCCGCTCACCGCCTAAACGTTGATGAAACTTTGAGCCCGGAGCCAGCGATATTGACGCTCCGTTGAGTACGTGCGGTAGATAATTAAGAGTGGCAGGGCGGCCAGATGACCGCCAAGCGAGATAGCGGGCGCCCGCCCTCCTGTTCAACATGGAAAAGACCAAACCATCCACATCCCCAGAAGCCAGCCAGGAGCCGGAGCGCGTCCCCACGCAGGACCGGCCTTCACCTGACCTGCAGGAAAAGAGCCTTCTAAGCGGCCACAAGCCGGGCAGCCACTACGTGCGAATCGTACGCCCCTTCTCTCGCGAGTTCAGTCGCCAGGCTCCGGGACACCTGGTGGCCACCGAGAGAGTGCTGGCGCCCAGGGGCGCTACCGGCCGGGCGCTCGAACTGCTGCGGCGCATCCTGATTGGCGTAAGGATTCGCAGCGCGCAGGAGATCCACGAGCGTCTGGGGGTTTTCAGAGGGTTGGCCATTTTCGCCTCGGACAATATCTCGTCATCGGCCTATGCGACCGAGGAAATCATGCGGGTGCTGGTGCTGGCGGGGGCTGGGGCGCTCGCCATCACCATGCCGATCACCCTGGTGATCGTGGCTGTGCTGGCCATAGTCGTGACCAGCTACCAGCAGACGGTCCGAGCTTACCCAAGTGGCGGTGGCTCGTATATCGTTGCCAGTCATAATCTGGGCCCTCTGCCGGGGCTCACGGCCGCTGCGGCGCTGGTGACCGACTATATCCTGACGGTATCGGTCTCGATCGCCGCGGGCATCGCCGCCCTCACTTCGATCTTCCCCGTCCTATTCGAGCACCGTGTTGTGTTGGGCGTGGTGTTCGTAGCGGTGCTCTGCCTGGGAAACCTGAGGGGTATCCGTGAGAGCGGCAGCATCTTCGCTGCGCCCACCTATATCTACCTGATCGCCATTTTCGGATTGCTGGGTTACGGACTTTTCAGGTTCGCCACTGGCAGTCTCCCAGCTTTCAGGGCGCCGGCCGGGTTGGGCCAGGCCCAGGGAATAGAAGCTCTCGGTCTGCTGCTCATTCTGCGGGCATTCGCGTCTGGCTCAGTCGCCCTCACCGGTGTCGAGGCGGTTTCCAACGGCGTGCCCGCGTTCAAGCCTCCTGAATCCAAGAACGCAAGGGTCGTTCTCATCGCCATGGGCAGTCTCTTTGGCGCCATCTTCCTGGGGATGAGCTTCCTGGCCGGGCAGCTAGGCATCTTGCCCGATCCCTCCGAACAGGAAACGGTCATCAGCCAGCTCGCAGGGGCGCTGGTGGGCAGCAGCAGCCCGTTCCATTACCTGGTCCAGTTGTCAACCGCCTTGATCCTGGTGCTCGCAGCTAACACTGCGTTTGCCGACTTCCCCCGTCTGGCAAGTATCTTGGCCAAGGACCGGTATGTGCCCCGACAGTTCGCTTTTCGGGGTGACCGCCTGGCCTTCAGTGTGGGGATCGTGGTTCTGTCCATAGTTGCATCGGTGCTGATCATTGCCTTCCAGGGGAGTGTCACCAACCTGATTCCCCTGTATACCGTGGGCGTGTTTGTCGCTTTTACCCTCAGTCAGGCTGGCATGGTCCGGCATTGGTGGCTGCTCCGAGCCAGCGATCCCGGATGGCGGTCTCGGGCATTCTTCAACGGCTTGGGGGCCGTCGCCACCGGAGTGGTTGCGCTGGCGGTGGGCCTGGCTAAATTCGCCCTGGGCGCCTGGATGGTCTTGGTGCTCATTCCGGTGCTGGTCGTGATAATGCTCGGCATTCACCGCCACTATCGAAACCTAGAAGATGCTCTGATGCTCGAACGGCCGGATACGTCGCTGCCGCCGATGGGGCCGCCGCGCGTGGTCGTTCCCGTGAGCCGGCTCGACCAGGTAGCACTCCAGGCGATCCGCTTTGCCCACTCCATTTCGCCCGACGTGACGGCCGTCCATATCGCCGAAGACCTTGACGAGGCGCAGGACGTGAAACGGCGCTGGGAGCGCTGGGGGGGTGAAGCGGACCTGGTGGTCGTCGAATCGCCTTACCGGGCCCTCATTCCACCGTTGCTGGCCTACATTAACGCTATGGAGAAGCAGGACCCGAAGCGGCCGATCACGGTCGTCCTTTCCATGTTCGTGCCGCGGCATTTCTGGGAGTTCTTCCTGCATAATCAGACCGCTTTTCGACTGAAGATGCACCTCTTCTTTCGGCCCAATACCATCGTGATTGACGTGCCGTATCATCCAGGCTACGCGGGCGAGCTGGCGGCACCCATTAGCGAGCAGGAGAATTAGCGTGGAGGTCTTGGGCCGGTCCGGACCCGTGGTCGTCTGCCTGGAGCCAGGGCATGATTTGGCGCCCCTGGTGGGATGCGGTACTGCGCTGGCGCGTTTCTTGGATGTAACCCTTTATCTGGCGGCCGTGTTTATCTTGCCAGACCAACGGCCGCTGGATCTTTCTGACAGCGAAGAAGAAACAGCCGAAGCCTTGCTCGAAGCTGCCGCTGGTCTCGTAACAGACGGCAGCTTGGCGCCAACCGAGGCAGTCTGGGTAGCCCGGAACTGGACGGAAGCGGTTCAGCAGATTGTCGAGGAGGTTTCGGCCTCGGCCCTGGTGATCGGTTGGCGCGCGTCCGGGCCGCTGCACCGATTCGATGTCGGCCGCACGCTGCTAAGAGCTGTTAGCTGCCCCGTAATCATGGTCGGACAAGCCCAAAGCGGCAAGCAGAAGCCCAGTTGGCCTGCTCGCTGGCTGGTCGAAGCCCAGTTGCAGCTTTCCGAGTAGGATAGTTTTTCCCAAGCGGCAACCAGAACCGGCTTGTTCCACATACGCCCGCGGGTGGGCGTCAAGATTTCGCGGAAGTTGCCGGCAACTCTCCCCCAACGCGAAATTCTGACGCCCACCCTACGCTAGGGTTCTCCTTGACCACCTTAAGCAGCCGTGTTAGACTAAACTTAGCCTGAGCAGACCAGGTGGCCGCGGGCCCGAAAGGGTCTGAGGAAAGTCCGGGCTCCACGGGCAGGGTGCTGGGTAACTCCCAGGAGGGGTGACCCTACGGAAAGAGCCACAGAAACCGTACCGCCCCCGCTTCGGCGGGGGTAAGGGTAACGAAAAAATGCCCCATACATCTTCCTAAACGGGGGTGAGCACGGTGGCGAATGAGCCCAGAATAGTAAAGGTCGCACCTGGGAGCGAGCTTGCACAGTTATTAACAGGAGCTGCCTCTGGGCCTTTATTGCTCGAGAAAAACGGGGAGTTCTATCGCCTGGACCGTATGGAGAAGGAACCGGAAAACACTTGGGAGGGGTACGACCCAGAAAAAGTCAGAGAGGCCATCGGTGCCACCGCCGGAAGCTGGGCGGACCTGGATACCGACGCCCTCATCGCTGACCTCTACCGTGCCCGCGAAGAGGGGTCCAGACCAGTCACCAAGCCCTAATGGCATACGTCATTGATGCTGACTGGGCGATCAACGCTCTGGCACAAAAGAGGCAGGCTTCCACCACCCTCCGCCGACTAGCACCGGAGGGGCTGGCTATTAGCTGGACCACCGTTGGGGAAATCTACGAGGGCGCCTTCCAATATCCGGATCCTCAAGCCCACCTTGAAACGCTTCGTCAGTTCCTCCATCCTCTTCGCATCCTGGGGCTCAACGACCCCATCATGGAGCGTTTCGCTGGAATACGGGCCTCGCTGCGAAGGAGCGGACAGCTAATCCCGGACTTCGACATCTTACTCGCTGCTACCGCCCTACACCACGGTCTCACCGTCCTAACCTTTAACCTTCGCCACTTCTCCCGGATTCCCGATTTAAAAGTCTACAAAGCAAGTTAGCTTACGTTCACTACCACTACGCTCAGATAAGCACATCTGGTGGTCCCCTTTTGCTATTTCCCAAATATTGTCCCGGGTTCGCGCGGGTTGCCTTGACCACCTTAAGCAGCCGTGTTAGACTAAAATTAGCCTGAGCAGACCAGGTGGTCGCGGGCCCGAAAGGGCCTGAGGAAAGTCCGGGCTCCACGGGCAGGGTGCTGGGTAACTCCCAGGAGGGGTGACCCTACGGAAAGTGCCACAGAAACCGTACCGCCTCTGCCTCGCGCAGGGGTAAGGGTGAAAAGGTGAGTTAAGAGCTCACCAGCAGCGGGGCGACTCGCTGGCTGGGCAAACCCCACCCGGAGCAAGACCAAATAGGAGGGACGCCGGTTGTTCTTGGAGCTATGCCCCAGGAAAACCGGCAGGGCTGCCCGGCCTCACCCTCGGGTTGGTCGCTGGAGGTGATGGGAAACCGTCGCCCAAGATGGATGGCCACCACCCACCGTATGGTGGGCACAGAACCCGGCTTACAGGTCTGCTCGGGCTGTCCGCTCTTCGGCCTCTTCCACCTCCTGAAGTCGCAGGGACTCGTCCAACTGCTCCCGGGGAAAATAGCCCAGGTCCACCAATATCTCCCCTATCGGCCGGTATTCGCCCTTGCCGACAAGCTCGGCCGCCTTACGCAGCCCTTCGTAGAGTTGTTCCCGCGTGCAGGCGCCCAATTCTATCAGGATATCACCTACCAGCCGGGCCATCGCTGCCTTTCCTTAGCTTGCGCACAAATCACCAACTATCAGGTAGCTTAGCTACCAGTCTCCCATTACTGACCTCTAGACCGATACCGCCCATCCTCTCTTGCAACTTCTTAAAGAGGTCGGCCCTGCTAATTCCCTCCAAGGTGATCATTACCGTGGAAGCGCCGTCCAGGCTCAATACATTTATGATACGGCAGCCCGGAGAAAACGAGGTAATTATCTCCTGGAACCGGTTAAGGGCATCCAGCGATGCTATCGGGCTTGCCACGACTTCTACACCCCCATCGCCAATTAGATCAGGTGGCTCAAGATAGACCAGTGGCGGCTCCGGTGAAAGGGCAGACTGCTGGCCTGCGGGCGCCGGCTGTTCGGTCGGCGCCGGTAGGACCGGGGATTCAGGAAGAGCGCTCGCCGTCGCTACGACCTCCACACTATCACCAGGCAGGGTTACCTTGATTTGCCAGGATTTTGCTCCCTCTGGCCCTTTTGCCCCCTTTGACACTTTCAGAAGGTTTACCGAGGCAGCCCCATCAAACAATTGGCTCACCGGCATGGGGACGTTGAGGAGCACATGGACGGTAGTCCCTTCCTTAGGCTTGCCCCAGGTACCCATCCAACGAATTTCCCCACGCTCCTTTAGCGCCCGCTCAAATATAACCAGACGGGCCGAAGCCACGGGAGGCATTACCCGTATCTCGATCTTTCCCTCCAGTAACTCCTGTCCTGGGATGGCCGCATCCGGCTGCCGCCGCTGCTGCGCTTCTGGTCCCGCTTGAGCCAGAGTCTTACGTATAGCAGGGGCAGGGAACGTTTCTGGGGGGATGATCTCCACCTCGTAGCTTGGCCGTCCAGAATTGCCTCCGGATTGACCAGAAACGGCTTCTACAGCAGGAGCCTGCGGCCCCTCAACAGACTGTTCGCCTTCCATCGCTGGCCCGGTTTCTCCGCCGGTAAAGGCATCTTTGCTGGCATTATCGGCGGCTATTATTTGCTTTAGCAGTTCCTCCAACGATTCACTACCGCTCTCAGGCATATATGTTTCCCCTAACCTGGCCCCGGCCATGTAGGGGCGGATCTTGTGTCCGCCCAGTAACGCACTCAGGCATGCATGTTTCCCCTAACCTGGCCCCGGCCCTAGTATTCGCTCGGCGTGGGTATAGACCGACATATGCGGACCTCTAATATAACCTACCAGGGTTATTCCCAAGCTGCCAGCCAGGGCTACGGCTCGGTCCGTTGGCGAGTTTCGGGAAGCCACGACCGGCGTGCCCATTCGAGCAGCCTTCTCAACCATTTCTGAAGAGAGCCGACCGGTAGTCAGTATTATCCTGTCCTTTGTAGAGAGACCCCGGTATAAGCACTCGCCCTGTATCTTGTCCAGAGTATTATGTCTACCTATATCTTCGGCCACGACCAGGATCTGCTGTGAATCGGCCATACCGGAGATGTGCAGTCCTCCATAGCTCCGGTGAAGATAAGCGCTCTTCAGAAGTTCGTCCATAAGTGAAACCAGTTCCTCGGCTGTAACCATAAGCGAAGATTCCAGCGGCCGCAGGGTGTTAGCCTTGCCAACCGGCGCAGGGGCGCTACCGCACCCGGAAAAAATCACGCGAGGCATGGGCAGTGCCACCGATTGATCCAGAAGCCTGACCTGGGCTACCGGCTCGTCGGAGCAGACGCTGATATTGGCTACATCCCCTACTCCTTGGATTAGACCCTCCAAATAGAGGCGCCCAAGGATAAGGTAATTCAATTTCTGGGGAGTACATAGTAGGGTAACATATTCCTGGCCGTTTACGAATACTGTCAGGGGAAATTCCTGAGCAATGGCCCGTTCCTTCTCTTCCCATCGTCCATCGGCCAGGCGGTGGTAGACGGCCTTTAAGGTAGGGTCTGTTCCGGTTGCAGGCGAGGACTCCACGTAAAGCTTGATATTAGTCTCCCGAAGCTATTATACTATATTAAGCCGAATTACTGGTAGTCTTTCTGGCCAGAAAGGTCGGTTACGTTCTCAATGGACCGTGCAATTAGCTTGAAACGGTAGCCTTGCCCCCTCCCATAAGACCGGGCTCTCTATCGGACAGGTATTGCCGAACCACCCACGGGAATCAACCGGCCCTATACGTTCAAGCTAACGGCCAGCCATCTTGGAGGGATATGAATTGAACGAGACCTTTGAACAGATTGCCAACTTGCTCTCCCAAGGGGAAACAGTGGCCTTGGCAACCGTAGTCCGCACACGGGGTTCTACGCCTCGAGAGGTTGGGGCGAAGATGCTGGTCAGAAGTGGCGGTGAGATCATGGGCACCATTGGAGGAGGGTGCGGCGAAGCCGAAGTATGGCGCACAGCCCTGAGCGTCATAGAGTCTAAGAAACCCCAGATGGTCCTGGTAGACTTGACCGAGGAGATTGACATGAAGTCCCAGGGCGTCTGCGGAGGCATCATGGAGGTCTTCGTAGAACCCTGGTATCAGGCTTAAACATGCTGGACTTCACCCGAGCTATAGTCCAGGCCATTGCGGAAAAGCGGGCCAGCGCCCTGGCCACAGCCATAGACGTAACCGGTGACCTGCCAGCCAAGCCAGGGGACAAGGTCCTCTTCCTGGCCAGCGGGGAACGCATAGGCGCCATGGGCTGGGCGCCCTTAGAGGCCGCCCTGGCTGAGAAAGTGGCGACGGCCGTCGAGGAGCGTTCGCCGCGGATGATCACCCTGGCTTTCTCCGAGCGAGACGCCCGCCAGGGCGGACTACAACGGGGAGGCTCCGTTGACGTCTTCATCGAGGTCTTCCTGCCACGTCCCACTCTCCTTATTGTGGGGGCTGGGCACATCGCCGTGCCTTTAGCCAGGATTGGCAAGATTCTCGACTTCGAGGTCATTGTTCTTGATGACCGGGCCTCCTTCGCCAACCGAGAGCGCTTTCCGGACGCCGACCAGGTTATAGCCGCCGGATTCGAGGCTACGCTTCGGACGCTGACCATAACCCGTAACACGTTCATTGTACTTATCACCAGGGGCCACCAACATGACGTGGAATCTTTGCAGGAGGTAATTGACTCCCCGGCAGCCTATATCGGAATGATCGGCAGCCGGCGACGGGTTTGGGCGGTCTTCAAGCTCCTTTATCAGGATGGCATGCCGGTGGAGAAGTTGCGCCGTATCTACGCCCCTATAGGTCTGAACATCGGCGCTCAAACACCCGCCGAGATCGCGACCAGCATTCTCAGCGAGGTGGTCAAGGTATACCGAGGTGGTGGAGTAGAGTCTATCTCCGATCGCATGCGGCCGCGATATATCAATCTCCTGGAACAGGGCCAGGACCTGGATTCCGCGGAACTGGAGCCAGGGGGTGTACGCAGCGGCTTCTCGGAAGACAAGATATAACAAGATGGGCCTGGGAGATCGGATAGAGGGCCGCACGGCCCGGGTCGCCGTGATGGGACTAGGGTATGTGGGCCTGCCGCTGGTAGTTGCCCTGGCCAAGGCTGGCTTTCCGGTCACGGGCGTAGACGTAAGCCCCGAAAGGGTGGACGCTATCCAAAGAGGAGAGAGCTACATCGGGGATGTGGCCCAGGATGAGCTGGCGCCCTTGGTGGAAACCGGGCGCCTCCGGGCCACCACGAATGCCGCCGAGCTGGGCGAGGCAGATGCGATCATCATCTGCGTCCCCTCCCCCTTGCAGCATAACAAGGCCCCAGACCTTTCGTTTATCATTACCGCCGCCCGCCAGATCTCCGGCTTCCTGAAGAAGGGCCAGTTGGTCATCCTCCAGAGCACCACCTATCCCGGCACTACGGAGGAAGACGTCCTGCCCATCTTAGAGGAGTCCGGCCTGAAGGTCGGGGCTGACTTCCATCTAGCCTTCTCGCCTGAGCGCATCAACCCGGGCGACAAGCAACACACGGTCTCCAATACGCCGAAGGTTGTCGGAGGAGTGAGCGCCCTGTGCGGGGACCTGGCCCGCCGTCTCTTTGCAGCGGTCCATCCCGTTGTACACTCCGTCAGCTCACCCCGGGCTGCGGAGATGACCAAGCTCCTGGAGAACACCTTCCGTGCCGTGAACATCGCCCTGGTCAACGAAATGGCCATGCTCTGCGAGCGTATGGGGCTGGACGTATGGGAGGTGATCGCCGCTGCTTCGACCAAGCCTTTCGGTTACATGCCCTTCTTCCCAGGCCCAGGAGTAGGAGGCCACTGCATCCCCGTTGATCCCTTCTTCCTACTCTGGAAGGCCCGGGAGTATGATTTCCACACCAAGTTCATCGAGCTGGCCGCTGAAGTCAACGAGGCCATGCCATTCCACACGGTGAGCAAAGTGGTGGAAGCCCTTAATTCCCGGCAGAAGTCAGTAAAAGGTGCCCGTATCCTGGTCCTGGGAGTGACCTATAAGGCCGATGTGGAAGACACCCGAAATTCTCCAGCGACCCACGTCATCGAGCTTCTCCTAGGGATGGGCGCGGACGTGGGCTACAGCGACCCATATGTCTCGCGCCTCCATCTGGGAGAGGGTGGGCGGCCCTCAAACGGCCGCCGCCTGGATTCGGTGCCCGCCGACCCGGACAATCTGAACTGGGCGGATTGCGTGGTCATAATCACACCCCACAGCCTCTTCGACCTGCCTGGCATCGTTGCACGTTCCAGCCTGCTAGTAGATAGCTGCAACGCCACGGGGTCCGCAGGGCAAGCAGCCGGGAAGGTGTTCAAACTGGGTGTGGGCGATGTAGCACGAGATGCGTTAGAGCCTTCTTATGACGATCCATGAACCGCAGGAAGTTGCTTATCCGCCTTTCTCTGGGCAACCTCCACAATGTTGCCTTTGGCGATATCAAGGACTTAGTTGAAGGCTTCGGCTTCAGGCTGGTGCGGGTGAGAGGCAGCCATCACATCTTCAAGCATCCGGGCGTCCCGGAGACCGTAAACCTCCAGGAGGTGGCTGGCGAGGCCAAGCCTTACCAGATTCGCCAGTTCCTTCACCTCATCGAGAGGTATAATCTAAAGGTGGAGGAAGAGAAATGAAGGACTACCATATTAACATCTTCTACAGCGAGGAGGATGGCGGATACATCGCGGATATCCCCGACCTAGAGTACTGCTCCGCCTTTGGTGAAACCCCTGCGAAGGCCCTGGCGGAACTGGAGGTGGCCAAGGCGGCCTGGCTGGAGGCAGCACGCGAGGCAGGACAGCCGATCCCGCCGCCGCGCTACCGTCCGGTGATCTACCAAGCAGTCCGTTAAGGAAACAAAGCTCCGAATAGCCTAACAGGAACTGATATCTACTATCGCTGGGCCTTGTCGGACAATTCCTTCGCACTTGAAAGCGATACTGAAGCACTTCAAGGAATGATAGACCGTTGGTGTGAGGAGCAGCTAGGGGAACCGGCATACCGCCGCGGTGCACGGCCGCTAATCGGCCGTCTGGTGCGCCAGCTGTCCCTGCCGGCCCTCATTCCTCAGGTATGGCTTGCCTATGTGTACGACCCGTATGTCAACCCCAAAGACGTTGAGAAGACCGTCCTTCGAGACATGCCCAGCCGGGTAGATTTCCTGCTAGTCAAGGATGGCGAGCGTCATATCGTTGAGATAGACGATCCTAGCCATTACGCGATATTCGACGAGGAAACGCGCAGATGGGAAGTCGATGAAGAGAGGTACACGCGGAACCTGCGGATAGAAGGGGGCCTGAAGAGGCAGAAGTGGTTCGTCCATCGTTTCAGCAACAGCGAAGTTCTCCGTAGCGACCCCATGGAACTGTTGGCTCTCCTGACGGAGGAATTAGGCGTACTGGAGGACTTACCGTTTTGACACTCTGCAGACTATTATGACCATTATCGTTAGCCACGTCTGGCCGGACCTGGACAGTATCACCTCCATCTGGCTTTTGAAACGGTTCGGGGGGTATAAGGACGCGGAGTTGGCCTTCATCCCCACCGGGAATACCCTTAATGGTATGCCCGTGGACTCCGACCCAGAGGTTATCCACGTGGACACTGGTAGGGGGATCTTCGACCACCACCAGGAGGAGGTCCACGGCCACCACGTATGCTCCGCCAAGCTGGTGTGGCAGGCAGTCAAGCCCGAAGACCCCGCCCTGGAGCGCGTTGTTGACTATGTTACCCAACAGGACAACGGCCTCATCGAGCCCTGGCTGCAGAACGACCGCTGGGGATGGGGAGGCCTGATGCGCGGGTTGAACCTGCACAACCCGACTGATCCCCGGACAGTAGTCGAGGCTATGCTCCCAATCATGGACGGCTGGTACGCCTGGGCCATAGAACTGCTGGAAGTAGACCGCCAGTTCGAGAAGCGTATCGAGTTCGAGACCCCCTGGGGGAAGGCGGCGGCCTTCGAGGGCGACCTGGGCGGAATCAGGGGCTATTCCTTTCGCCAAGGGGCGGTGGTATTCGTTCGCCGCACTACCCAGGGTTGGATAGGTATCGAGGGGCGGGTCCGCCACCATATTGATCTGACCCCTGTCTACCTGCGCCTACGAGAGATGGAGCCTGAAGCCGACTGGTTTCTACACGCCAGCAAGCGTTTCCTTCTTTGCGGTGGCTGGAAGCACCCCGCTGTCCATCCTTCCCGCTTGAGCCTGGCAGAAGTGATTGAGATTCTGAAAGGAAGAAACCTGCAATGACGACCACGGTCGAAGCCATGAGAACCCCGCTCAAGGGCTACCTTACCCAGATCTGGGGGCAGCCCGAGTACACGGGCTGGATCGACGAGCAGATGTCCTGGAAGCAGACGTGCTACATCGGCGACTGGTCCTTCCTCGCCGAACTCCTCGTCAAGGGGCCTGACGCGCTGAAGCTCTTCTCTGACCTCTCGGTCAACAGCTTCGCCAAGTTCGACATTGGTCAGGCCAAGCACATCATCCAGTGCAGTGAGGCCGGCAAGGTGATCGCCGAGGGCATCCTGATGCGGCTGGGCGAAGAAGAGTTCCGCTGCTATTCTATCCCAGCCCACTGGACCGCCTACAAGCTGCAGACGGGCCAGTACAACGCGACGGCAGAGCACGACAACACGTTCAACTTCCAGGTCTCGGGCCCGAACTCGCTCTACGTCGTCGAGAAGGCGGCGGGCGAGAGCATTCGCGACATCACCTTCATGCACTTTCGGAAGATCCACATCAACGGCCGGGAGGTCATCACCCTGAGGCAGGGCATGGCCGGCGAGCTCGGGTACGAGCTCCAGGGCCCCAGTGAGTATGCCCGGGAGATCTACGACGCGACCCTGGAGGCGGGCAAGGAGTTCGGGATCCGGCGCCTGGGCAGCAGGGTCTTCATGACCAACCATCTCGAGGCGTGCTTCCCGACGACAGGGTTCGACTACCTGTATGCGATCTACGGGGAGGACGGGACGGAGTACCGCGAGTATCTGAGGACGGCCTATTCCAATTTCGGAAGAGGGTTGTCCCAGAGGATCGCCGGCAGCTTCGAGGCCGACGACGTCAGCGGCTGGTACCGGAACCCCGTCGAGCTGGGCTGGACAAGGAACATCAAGTTCGACCACGACTTCATCGGGCGCAAGGCGCTGGAGGCTGAGGTTGCCCATCCGAAGCGGACGATGGCTACCCTGGTCTGGAACAGCGACGACGTGGTCGATGTGTACGCGTCTCTGTTCCGGCAGGGCGAGCCGTACCACTATATGGAGATTCCGACCAATAACTATGGCTACATGTACGCTGACAAGGTCCTGAAGGATGGCAAGCTCGTCGGTGCGACGACGTCGCGCGGCTACAGCTACTACTTCCGCCAGATGCTCTCCCTTTGCACGATCGACGTCGAGCACAGCAAGCCCGGCACGGAGGTGACGGTCGTCTGGGGCAATCCGGGCGAGCGGCAGAAGGGGATCAGGGCTACGGTCGCCCCGGCCCCCTACAAGAAGGACAACCGGCGCGTCGACGTCACAACGCTGCCGTCGTATTTCAGGTAGGGCATTAGATCGTCACGACACAGAAAGGAAGAAGGAGGAAACCTGCAATGACGACCACGGTCGAAGCCATGAGAACCCCGCCCGAGGGCTACCTTCAGGACTTGGGTTACGGGTGAGGTCGGCCGGGCGCCCTATTGCGAGGCGATACGGGCCTTCCACCAGTGGCTAACCTTACAGGATCCTGGTGCTTCCTCCCGTGATGATCGTGGTGATGGCGGACGAGGGTAAATTCAAGACCCATGTCTACACCCACGGCGGCATACACATCTGGGGGCGGCCAGCGCCGCCGTTCAGAACATGTTCCTGGCGGCGTGGTATCTGGGCATCGGCGGTATCTGGCTTTCGTTCTATGACGATATTAGGGTCAAGTCCCGTTTCGGCATTCCCACGGAGATGGACCTGGTAGGCATCGCCCTGATGAGATACCCCAAAGCCGTGCCCAAAATACACCCCGGCCTTTTCACCTTCGGCCCCCGCCTGCGGCGTCCTCTCAGCGACATCGTTCATCGCGAGCATTTCGATGAGGCGCGATTCCGAGTCTGGCGCAGTCGGGACCCCTATACCACATGGCTCGACGAGGACGAGAGAAAACGCCGGGTCGAAGAAGAGCGGCAACAGGTTAGGGAGGCAAGAGGGGCAGGATAGGCGAGGTTTCTAGCCCCGCAGGGTCAGCGGTTTTTGGCCGGTATGAAACCCGCAAAGACCGTGTTTGCGCCTTTCTTGTTTGGTACACCAAAATACTGGGGGCGGGTTTCAAACCCGCCCCTACCGAAATGCAATATTGAGGACCGGCAAGACGCCACCAGTCTAACTTGAAGATACCGCGGTAAACTCGTCCACCGGCGTCGGCGAGTTAAATAGCTCCTCCAGGGCAGCCCCTTCCATGCTTTCTTCCTGCACCAATCGCTCGGCTATTTGGACCAGCTTGGCTCGGTTCTCTCCCAGAACATCCTTAGCCACCTGGTGGGCGCTCTCGATGAGATCGTGGATCTCGCCGTCTATCTCCTCGGCCACCTTTTCGCTATAGTTCCGCTGCTCCGATATCTCCCGTCCCAAGAAGATCAGTTCTTCCTTACGCCCGAAGGCCCTTGGCCCAAGCCTGTCGCTCATGCCGAATTGCATGACCATCTTGCGGGCAATCTTGGTGGCATGCTCGATATCCGACTCGGCGCCAGTGGTGCGCTCGTCGAATACCAACTCCTCCGCGGTCAGGCCTCCTAGAGCCACCGCCAGGCTATCCTTGAACTGGGAACGGGTCCAGAAGTAACGGTCTTCGGTGGGCAAAAGCCTCGTGTAGCCGCCCATCATACCTCTAGCCACGATAGATATCTTATGCACTGGGTCGGTGTTCTTCAAGCGGCGGGCTACCAGGGCGTGCCCGGCCTCGTGGTAGGCCGTAATCGCCTTTTCCTTTTCACTGATGATGCGGCTCTTACGCTCCGGCCCGGCAATGACCCGGTCTATGGCCTCCTCCAGCTCGGACTCATCTATAGACTGCTTGTTGCGGCGGGCCGCCAGGATGGCTGCCTCATTGACCAGGTTTGCCAGGTCGGCGCCGGTAAATCCGGGCGTCTGCTTCGCCAGGACCTCCAGGTTTACGTTTGGCTCCAGGGGCTTGCCCTTCACGTGGACCTCCAGTATCCCCTTGCGCCCATTGATGTCCGGACGGTCCAAGACTACGTGGCGATCGAACCGTCCAGGCCGCAGCAGGGCTGGGTCCAGGATATCGGGTCGGTTGGTGGCGGCGATTACGATTACGTTGGTGCTGGTATCGAAGCCATCCATCTCCACCAGGATCTGATTTAGGGTCTGCTCCCGCTCGTCGTGGCTGCCCCCTAATCCGGCGCCACGCTGCCGCCCAACAGCGTCTATCTCATCAACGAAGACTATGCAGGGAGCGTTCCTCTTGGCCTGATCGAAGAGATCCCGCACCCGTGAAGCGCCCACGCCGACGAACATCTCGACGAACTCGCTGCCGCTGATGGAGAAGAAGGGTACACCAGCCTCGCCAGCCACGGCCCGGCTCAAGAGAGTCTTTCCCGTGCCGGGAGGCCCTACCAGCAGAACACCTCTGGGGATGCGAGCGCCCAAGGCGTGGAACTTCTCCGGAAACTTGAGGAATTCCACAACCTCCTCAAGTTCCTGCTTGGCCTCCTGCACACCGGCCACGTCACTGAAGGTGACCGTGGTCTTGTTGCCGGTGAACATACGGGCGCGGCTCTTGCCGAAGCTGAGGGCCTGATTGTTAGTCCCCTGGGCCTGTCGCATCATAAAGAGGAGCAGCGCCCCGATGACGATGATCGGCAGGAAGTTGAACAGGATGGTGGAAACAATGCCGAACTGGCTCTGTTCCCGGACCACCACCTTCGCGCCGTCGGCGCCCATCTTTACCCCAGAGGCTGTAAGAAGCTCCTGTAGGCTGGTGCCGCTCTCTTTACGGGAGGTGTATTTTTCGCCGGTTTTGGTAGTTAGCGCCAGGGTATCCCCCTGCACCTCTATTTTATCTACCTGACCCTGTCTGGCCCATTCCACCACCGTGCTGATATCCACGTTCTGGCTGGGCTGAGCAGGTGGGGCGAGGAGAAAGAAGAATGTCCCGGCGATAACCCCCAGGATCAGCAGGTAGAGAAAGCTATTTCTTCGCCACATTGTATTCAATGGTCTATTTTAGGTCGAAGGTTTTATCTCTATCAAAGTCCCTATTAGTATACCAGAAATAACAAAACAGAAAAAGGCCCGCTTGACAACTGGAGCAGGTGCATATAGGATAGCCTACATCTAACCCCGAGACCCTAAATCCTAGTTGGGCTAGTCTCCAAATAACAAGCGAAGCGCAAAGTGGGGGAGTGTTATGCAAAAGGTCCTGATCACCAAAGCCAGCTACATGGATTGCCGGAGGGCGGTGGAAGAAGCCCTGGCCACTTTCCCAGTGGCCGTCCGAGGCCGGAAGGTACTGGTCAAGGTAAACGCCATGACCAGCACCGAGCCCGAGGAGGGAGTTGTCACACACCCGGCCATCCTACAGGCTCTGCTGGACAGACTGGAAGAGATGGGGACGGGCGAGGTCGCCGTCGGCGATAACCCTGGCATTGCTTACTATGGCAAGAACCAATCTGCCTTCCTCGGAAGCACCCTGGGGAGGGTGGCCGGAGACCGCTATCTCAACTTGGGCAAAGAGGCCCGCGCCCTTCCCTTTAACCCCGCATTCATCAATCGGGTGTTCGTCTCCCGGGCGGTGCTGGATGCCGATGTGGTCATTTCCGTGCCCAAGTTCAAGACCCATGCTAGAGTCGGAATCTCCGTGGCACTGAAGAACAACTTCGGCACGCTGCCGGGAGCGCAAAAGGCCAACCTTCACCACCGGGCCCCTGCTCCGTTGGATTTCGCCCGCATGCTGGTAGACGTCTACCGCCTGCGCCCGCCTGACCTGATTATTGTTGATGGCATTCTGGCCATGGAAGGTATCGGCCCGTACTCTAAGGAGTTGCGGTATCTGGGCCTCTTGCTAGCCTCAGATAATGGCGTGGCGCTGGATGCCACCGTGGCCCGCATGATGGGCTACGACCCGGACCAGGTGCCGTTGTTACGCTTCGCCCAGGCGGCGGGACTGGGATCCTACCGTAAGGAGGATATCCA
This sequence comes from Dehalococcoidia bacterium, assembly GCA_030691805.1. Classification (GTDB taxonomy): domain Bacteria; phylum Chloroflexota; class Dehalococcoidia; order JAUYDP01; family JAUYDP01; genus JAUYDP01. Next base: position 16,268 of record JAUYDP010000290.1, read on the forward strand.
GGTCGTTGGTCCCTGGGAGCCCATTCCCAATTTCAGCCGCCCACCTCTAGAGGACCTGACCTCCAGCCTCCCCATCACCTACGCGGGACTTATGGCCGAAACCCCTAACTTCCGCCCCAGAGTGGACCCCAGCAAATGCGATGGCTGCCGTATTTGCGCAGAGGTATGCCCACCCGGCGCCCTTACCATGGCGAATGGCCTACCCCACCTGGAAGCCAGTCTGTGCGTTCCCTGCTACTGCTGCCAGGAGAATTGCCCCCGCGAAGCCATTAGCATGGGGAGGCCGGGGTAAAGCGGATAGCTAACAGCTTTCAGCTCTCAGCCGGCAGGCCGGGGGGAACGGGGCGTGTCCCCCCAAGGATTCATAGTAAGTTGGCTACCGGTAGGCCGGGGGAAACGGTGCGTGTCCCCCCAAGGTTTCTTGATAAATTGGCTGCCAGCAGGTTGGGGGGAACTGAGGGTGTCCCCCCCAGGTTTGTTGACATGTTGGCTGCCG
>JAUYDP010000339.1 GCA_030691805.1 Dehalococcoidia bacterium
ATCGGCGGCGAGGGGGCCGAAGAGCTATCGGTATTCCTGAAGCAGGCTTTTCTTACCAGGACTCAGCAGGAGTGGGTAGCTGAACTGGAGGACCTCAATATCTGCTTCGCCCCGGTCAACACTTTGGGAGAAGCTTCTGAACATCCCCAAGTCCTTCACCGCCGTATGGTTGGCGAGGTGGACCAGCCCGGAGCCGGTCGGACCAGGGTCATCGGTGACCCGCTCAAGGTATCCGACCCGCCCGTTGAGCCTAGCCCGGCGCCCGCCCTGGGCGAGCACACCGTGGAGGTGCTGGAGGGCTTAGGGTATAGCGACTCGGAGATTGCCGAGATGCGGCGGAAGGGGGTTGTGGGGACACCGGGAGAATGACAGTTGCGCCGATGATTTTTACATAATAGCCGATGATCCTGCCGGGGCGCCACCAGGAATGAGAAATCCCACCCTGGGAGCGCTGGCTTCCAGTCGGCGTGTCCGGGGGGCCGGCGAGACGCCGGCGCTCCCAGCCGGGTCAGGCATTCTCATAACAGCGTTCCAAGCGGACCGGTGCAGGGCCTGCAAGGTGTCCCGCCCCGGGCTAAAGCCATGGGCTGAGGAACCAAAGCCCACTAAAGGGGCTAAAAGCGGGTTTTTCAAAAGGCATTAGATCTCTATCAGAGTGTGTTTGTGGCTCAGTCCGGATAAGGAAGTGACCCTTAATGCGCTAAATCCGTTAAGTCAGCCCCTTTAGAGGGCTTGGTCTTTTCAGCCCGACTTGGCTTTAGCCTCGGGCGGAAGCTCCTGCTGACTGCCACCTGCTGGAAAAAACCTCTATGCCGCAACCTCCCCAGAAATCAGCCCCTTTAGCGGGCTTGGTCCTCTCAGCCCGACTTGGCTTTAGCCTCGGGCGGGCGCCCCGGAGTCCTGCTGGCTACCGGGCAAGGAATTCGTTATCTGTCAGCCCACGACCACACCTTGAAATCATGCCAGTGGCCCTGCTCCCCGTTTAGCCTGGTGTCCACGAAGAGCAGGTGGCCGCAGCCGGGACAAGCATATTCCGCTAGCTTGAAACGCTGGCTCTCGCCACCCCAGCGCATGGCCATATAGGGGTTGGCTTCCTTCAATTGTGCCTGGATGAGGATGCAGCCAAGCTTGGGGTTTTCTCTCACTCCGCCTAGCGTGCGGTTGCAGTGGGCGCAGTGGAACCTGCCGCTCTGAACGTAAAGGGCCTCGCCCAGGGGAAGCCGGATGCCTGACTCTTGGTGGGTAGCGCTTCTGTGCGCCTGCCCTACCGAGAGCTTCTTTCCCTTGTGCAGCCTTTCGCGGAGTAGCTCCTTCCTGCGGCGCGCCGTGGATGCCTGGTCCACCTCCCGGCCTCCCGGCGCCAGTTCGACCCCGTACACGGTTCGGGCCATTTCTGGTGATACATAGCCATCGGCCAGGTCCCTTTGCACCAGCGCGATGTCCCGGTCCAAGGGGTCTCCCAGGCCGCCGCCGCCGTGGGGGATTCCTTCGAAGACGTCGCCACGACGCAGGTCGGTCAATGCCTTAGGGGCCATGGGAGTATATTCTCCTGCAAGTTCCCGCAGGTCCTCAGGGAAGCGGCCGCTCCGGATGCGCTCCCATATATCGGTATTGCGACAGAGTATCCCGTTGGAGCCCCCGCCAGGTAGCCCTCCCCAGAAGCCGATGGCAGAGGAATGGTCGCTGCCGAAGGTGGCCAGCACCAGCGCCATCCGGTCTACTCCATATGGCGTGAAGGCGCTGCTGGCGGAGAAGCCCCCCCGGTACTTCCCCGGGCCGCCGGAGTCTACGGCCCGTTTGCGGTAGATATAAAGAATGGGATACTGGAGTTCCAGAGACTCCACGTTGGAGATGCTGGGCTTGGGCGTGCTCATGTTGCCGCCGGCGTCCAGGCCGTCCCGGTCGGTGCGTGCCCCGCCGCCCCCCGCCTTGGGGTCCAGGATGGGCGCCCCGAAGCGCCGTCCGTCCGGGGTCGCCCCGGAAATGTTATATAAGAGCCAGGAGGCGTTCCAGAGGCCCATGACCGACTTCCGGTGCTTCTCGCTGCAGGAGAGCATTTTGGCGAGGGCCGCCGCCGTGGCGTTGGCCGTGCTCATCCCAGCCCCGATGGCCCCCATGCTAGCCGCCGCCGGGAAGCGGGCGTTATTGACCGTCCCTTCCTCGCTGATAACCTCAACGCACTTGAAGATGCCCTCGTTCCAGGGAATATCGTTGCAGAGGAAGCCCGCTATACCGCAGAAAACCCCGGACAGCATTCCCCCGATGCTGGTGTTAATGAAACCTGGAGCATTTGGGGCCGTGCCACGGAAATCCAGTGTCAACCGGTCCCCACGCTTTCTCAGCACTACCTTTACCGAGTATATCTCGTCTTCATGCCCGTTGTGGTCCAGGTAATCCTCTGCATACCATTCGCCGTCGGGGATCTCCAGGAGCTTACGCCGCAGGCAAACATCCGAATAATCTATGATGTCCCGCATGGCTTGCTCTACGGTCTCGGCTCCGTACTTCTGGAAGAGCCGGTATAGGCGCTCCTTGGCCACGTTGGCGGCAGCGATCTGGGACCGCAGGTCCATCTCCATTAGATGAGGCAGCCTGGAGTTAGTCAGCGCTGTCTCCATGACCTCCGGGCAGGCGCCTTCCCTATCGGCTATTCGTAGGAAGCGGTACCGGGGGGACTCCTGGAAGGCGTCTCTGGCCGTGACCGTCCAGCTCCCCGCCACTGGCCCGCCCACGTCCACGTGGTGTAGCACCGACCCTGTCCAGGCTATCATCTTTCCCTGCCAGTGGACCGGCCCCAGGACGGAGCAGTCGTTCTGGTGCAAGCCTCCCACGTAGGGGTCATTGCTAAGGTAGAGGTCTCCCTGCCGTATGCCGTCTTTCCCGAAGAATCGAAGGGCGTTCTTTATGGTGATACTGATGCCGGCCAGGTGGTAGAACACGTAGGCCCCGAAGGCCACCACCTGCCCGTCGGCGGTAGTTATGCCCACGTTGAAGTCATTGGCATCGGAAGCTACCGGGGACCCCGAGCTGTTGACGATAGTCCGGCCCTGCTCGTCGTTTATCTGCCAGAGGCGGTGCCTTAGCACCTCGAAGGTGACGTAATCTGTACCTGGCTTGAAGTCCAGGCTCTCCCTGGGGTGATATGGAAGTACTATTGGGTCCATGGTGGCTCCCTATTATCTATAAACATTTCTTGATGTGCTCGGTATGACGATTCCCAACGGATAACGGATGGGAGGAACGGATAACAGATAGCTGGCCCAGGCCCCTGTTCGTCGCAATTCGATGCCTCATCCGTTTTACATTTGGGCCCTTTGGGGGAAGGCTACTTATCAGCCTGCGGTTCTCCATTCGAGACACCCTTATCCGTTGAGAATGAGGCACACCTAAAGCCGGCCCTGGTTTCATGAGACGTTCACTCAGCAAACGTAACTACGAAGTTCAAGAACTCGTCTACCTCCAGCCTCTGGCCTTGATGTAACGGCAGAGTCGTGCCGAACCTTTCGAGTACGGCCGGCCCTTCTACTTTATTCCCTGGCTGGAGCCTCTCTCCTATG
>JAUYDP010000324.1 GCA_030691805.1 Dehalococcoidia bacterium
TTGGGGCGTTTTGGTATCAGGGTTAACGCCATAGCCCCGGACCTGGTTCCCACAGAGGGAGGGAAGATGATCGCCCCGCCCGAAGTGCACGAGGCGTCCATACAGGCTAGGGCCATCAAGAAGGCCCTGGCCCCGGAAGACCTGGTGGGAACGGTGGTCTTCCTGGCCAGTAACGAGAGCGACTTCATAACCGGCCAGACCATCCTGGTGGACGGGGGCAAGTACATGCATTAAGTATTATTAAATCAGGACCTTCCTAAGGACCTTAAGGTTAAGAACGTCCTCCTGGTTGTATTCCAGCAGACGGCGCAAAGCTTCTTCATCGCTGTCATTTTTATATCTATACCATAGGCGGACGGCTTCGATGCCGTTAACGTCCTTCAGGCGGCGCGTGATCCCCAGCCTTCTCTCGACCGCCTTGAGGCCTCCGTATAGGTTTCTACGCCAGCAGTGGAACATGAGGTCCTGGTGTTTGCAATAGTCTACCAGGTTTATCCCCAGGCGGTCCTGGATGAAAGGCAGGTCGAACCTTTGGCCGTTATAAGTGTAAATGGTGGACGCCGGCTTCAGTATTTCTAACAGACGATCGGCGGTGATATCGTCCCCGATACATTGGACTACATCCTGGCTATCGCCGAAAGAAATGCCTACCACCGTTATCCGGTGGCAGTAAGAGTATAGGCCTGTAGTCTCTATATCCAGGTATGCGTCCAACCGTTGTGGTCTCCTCGGTTTTTTCGGCCTCGAAATTTCTAGTGGCGTCTAGTTGGTTGACCATATCTTATCACAGAACTTCGATAGGCGCCGGAAGGGTCTGGGATGGGATGGGATAAGCTATTGCCGGTGGGTCAACCCAAAGACCTGGTAGACGGTTAGTCTGGAGTTCATTGGGGGCCAGTTTCACCGGGACAGAGGAGGGTGCAACCGTGAAGGTTGGGTTTAATCATCTATGGCAGGGGAAATAATAAGTCGCCGAACTCTTCCTGGAGACGCGGCCTCCTGGTCGTGCGCACGGGTAGACGAATGATCCTGATTGCCCCGCAGAAATTGACGGACTTCTCCTGGCTCTGGGAATTTGAAATGTATACATCGCTTATTTATAATGTATACGTAAAGGGAGGGAAAAACAGATGCCCGGAAAGATGAAGCGCACACAGATTTACCTGGAACCTGAGCTGGATGAGGATCTGGCCCGCCTTGCTGCGCGCCGCGGCGTTTCAAAGGCTCAGCTTCTACGAGAGGGGGCGTACAGGGTTGTCCGTGAAGAGCAGTCGGCTGAAGAAGACCCAATAATGGGCATAGTTGGCCTTGTGCATTCTGAGCCAGAGAGGGTGTCAGAGGAACATGACGAGTACCTGATCCAGTATGAATTGAAAAGAACCACCTAACCCTAATGAAAGCAGGCATCTTCGTTGATACCTCGGCCTGGTACGCCCTACTGAACACTGGCGATACCAACCATGCACGCGCAAGCGCGTTCCTGCCCATGGCTCTGGCCGAATACCGTGAACTCATCTCCACCAACCTTGTTATTGGAGAAACCTATACCCTGATCCGTTCGCGATGGGGCCATGACGCTGCATGGCAATTCGCCAGGCGGATTCGGAGATCCCGACGGTTAAGGCGTATCTTTGTGTCTGAGGCGTTGGAAAGGGAGGCATATGAACTTCTGGAAAGCCGTCCTGAGCAGACCTTTAGCTTTGTTGATGGCACTTCCTTTGTAGTGATGAAGGAGCAAGAGATCCCCTGTTGCTTTACCTTTGATGGCCATTTCTCCGCTGCTGGGTTGATGGTGCTACCTGGTTCTGCTTGACTTGATGGGGTATAGGATTCCGTGCCACCAGGGCGGAGGGAGATACAGTCTGCCGAATAATGGTCATGCACTATATAAAGTGCCAAGAGGTCTGCCGAATGAATTCGGCGTTACGTACGGCCCAACGCCGAATTCATTCGGAGGCACTGTCACCTTATTCAGTTGATGACCATAATTCGGCGCTATTACGGGCCCAACCGCCGCTGGTGCTAGAAAAAGGCAGGTTTCAGTGGCTGCCGCGCTTCAGGACTGCGTAGGTGTCGAGCGTCCGGCATGATCCCCAATCCACCTGAGCCAGGGCACGCGCACGGCGTTGACCAAGCGATGGTCTGCCGTCCATAGCTCGCAGTCCAGTCCGCTAGCTACCGCAAGATACTGAGCATCGTAGGCCCTGGGACGGTTGTACTGCTTTGCCAGGGCCCATGCCCCACTTTGTAGGTCGGACAGTTGCACGGCCTTAACACTCAGTTCAGTGAAGACTGCGAAGGCATCCTCCCCTTCTTGGGGCAAGATACGCCCAAAATAGACGCTTTCCCTTATCACGGAGGTGACCTCGGCGAAAAAGAGAGGTGGCGCGACTATCTCGACGTTTTCTTCAGACCAGAACTGCCACATGGCTTCGACCTTTGGCGTAAGAATCTCGGGAAGCAGCAGCAGCAGGGCCAGGCTGGCGTCCACGCAGACCCTTTGCGGCATCAGGGATGAGCCTCACGGGAGCGGTCCAGGGCTTCGAGAACGTCTATAGTACCCTGAATGCGCTGAGCGATGCGCTCTCTCACTGCCCTAATCCGCTGCAGGACCGCAAGCCGATCAGCCGTATCGCGTCCCTTCCCCTCGGGGCACACGCGGGCCAAGTCAGCCTTCTTCACGAAGAGCTGGTTGCCTAGCTTTTGAGCGGGAAGCTTGCCTTCCCATATCCAGCGCCGCACAGTTTCGGTGGTCCGGCGGCACTGGCGAGATGCCTCTCTTACCGTGACCAGATCCTCCGTGTCCACCGCCATTTCGTCTGGCCTCCAACTTATGTTTGTAGTAGCCTACTACACTATACCCATAATGCCGGGTCTTAGTCAAGCCGCGGCAGCCGATCTGCGGTATACGCTGGTATTTGAAATGTACACGTCGCTCCGATATTATGTATACACAAAAAGTTGGGGGCCCCATGCCTGAGAAGATGAAGCGCACACAGATCTACTTGGAGCCTGAGCTGGACGAAGATTTGAGCCGTCTAGCTGCCCGGCGCGGTGTCTCGAAGGCCCAACTCCTGCAGGAGGGGGCTTACAGGATTGTCCGTGAAGAGAGGGCGGCTGAGGAGGACTCCATACTTGGCGTTATCGGCCTGGGAGATTCCGAGCCGGGGAGGGTGTCGGAAGAGCACGACCAGTTCTTGGGGCAGTTGAAGCTGGACAGAGCCACCTGATGAGGGGCGGCATCTTCGTCGATACCTCTGCCTGGTATGCCTTGGCGGATAATAGCGATGCCAACCATGGCCGAGCTGCGGAATTTTCCCCCAGGGCCGTGGTGGAGTACCAGGAGATCATCTCTAACAACCACGTCATAGGTGAGACCTACACACTAATCGGCTATCAGCTATCAGCTATCAGCCATAAGCCATTAGCAGGCAGCTTTCAGGCCATCCAGGGTTGGGGGCCTCGTTCCTGGTTCCTCGTTCCCCGTTCCTGAACCCTGTACCCTGGACCCTCCAACTGGATTATCCCCAATCCTTCGACCTCGGCGTCGTGCCCACGGTCTGGACCGGCTCCATGTGCTGGACCACCACGTTCATGGTGCCGTCCCGGCGGGAGACGACGCCCCGGGCCAGGAGCGGGCGGATTGCCTCTAAGCGCTCTTTGGTT
>JAUYDP010000374.1 GCA_030691805.1 Dehalococcoidia bacterium
GCGAGTAGCTGAGTTGCCGGGCGACGGCGGCGAATACCCTCAGGTGGTGAAAATTAACATCTAGCATAATCTATAATGAAATTGTTATGAATACCATGACATTTTGATATTTGTATTATATCACCTCATATTGTATTCTGAAAATGAGATGGGGTGATTCATGAATCGCCCCTACCATTAGCGGTTTTCAACAGTCTCATAGTGAGATTGTTGAAAAACACCCGTCTTCGTTGGATAGTAGGGGCGGGTTTGAAACCCGCCCCTACAGGCTTGCCAGCGACGCTTGAAAGAATTATTCAACACGCTTAAAGAGTGCCTTACCACCACAGTTTTATGAAACGGAGCGAAGGCGCAAACGGATTAAGAGGACACTCATGGTTAACCTAGCGCAAATAAAGCTGACGTCTTTCTCCCACGGCGCGGGCTGAGCCTGCAAGATAGGTCCTGAGGACCTGGCGCAGGTCCTGCGCTATCTCCCGCCCGTCAGAGACCCCCGCGTCATGGTCAGCGCGGATACCGCTGATGACGCCGCCGTCTACCGCCTGACCGATGAACTGGCCCTGGTGGAAACAGTAGACTTTATCACACCTGTGGTTGACGACCCCTACGCCTTTGGCGCCATAGCCGCCGCCAACGCCCTGAGCGACATCTATGCCATGGGGGCCAGGCCGGTTTTCGCCCTGAGCATCGTGGGTTTTCCTACCAAGAGCCTTCCCATCAGCGCTCTGGGCGAGATTATGAGAGGCGGCAGCGATAAAGCCGCCGAGGCAGGGGTAAGCATAATCGGAGGCCATTCGGTGGACGATAACGAGCCCAAGTACGGGCTTTGCGTCACCGGCCTGGTCCATCCCGATCGTCTGGTTACCAACGCTGGGGCGCGGCCGGGCGATGCCCTGGTACTGACAAAACCCCTGGGCACGGGAATCATCACCACCGGCATAGACCAGCGCCTGGTGGGCCAGGAGGCTATAGACCGGATAATCCGGGTTATGTCCGGGTTAAACCGCGCTGCGTCTCAGGTTATGGTCTTCGTAGGCGTCAACGCCTGCACCGACGTGACCGGGTTCGGACTGATGGGGCATCTTCGGACCATGCTCCAGGCCAGCCACGTCGGAGCGCGCATCAATCTATCCAGGGTGCCGGTTATGCCCGAGGCCTGGGACCTGGTCGAAGCGGGCGTCGTGCCATCAGGGACCCACAACAACCATCGCTACCTGCGAGACGAAGTTTCCTGGGACAGCCGCGTCTCCCGTGAGGCCCAATTGGTCCTCTGCGACGCCCAGACCTCTGGCGGGCTTCTGATGGCTGTTCCACCCGAACGGCTGGACGCCCTCCTCCAATCGCTGGTAAAGGCCGGCGTCGTAGGGGCCGTAATCGGAGAGATTGTGGAGAAGGAAGCTGGAATCCGTGTTACAACATGAAACATAAGGAATCATAAATGTTCATAAAGCAGTTCGTCGAGACAGGCCTGGGCAACTCCTCCTACCTGATTGGCTCTGAGGAATCCGGCGTAGCCGTAGTTGTTGACCCTGTGCGGGATGCCGAGATGTATCTAAAGGCTGCCCAGGATAATGGAGTGCGCATAACCCATATAGTAGAGACCCACCTTCACGCCGATTTCGTCTCCGGCAGCAGGGAGCTTTCGGCCCGGACCGGCGCGGTGATCTGCGCCAGCGCCGCCGCAGGGCTTCAGTTCGAACACCTTGCGGTTATTGAGGGAGATAAGGTGCAGACCAATGACCTTACCTTCCAGGTGATGGAGACCCCCGGACATTCACCAGAACATATCAGCTTCCTGGCGTTGGAGCCGGGCGCCGGCCGTCCCGCAGCGCTCTTTTCCGGCGGCGCTATTATCGTAGGCGGCGCCGCCCGCACCGACCTGCTGGGACACGAGCACACTGTGCCCCTGGCGCACCAGCTCTTCCACACTATGCACGAGAAGCTCAGCCCGCTACCGGATGACCTGGCCGTATATCCGACCCACGGCGCCGGGTCATTCTGCGCCGCCCCGACCGGGAAGGAACGGGTTACCACCATGGGGATGGAGCGGCGTCACAACCACCTTCTGCGTGCCACCGGGGAAGAGGACTTTGTGAAACGGGCGACAGAGGGCCTTCCATCTTATCCAACGTACTTTCTGAGAATGAGAGGTTTAAACCAGCGGGGACCCCGGATTCTGGGCGGCATCCCGAAGCTGGCGCCGCTTTCTCCCCAGGAGGTCAACCGCCACAAGGAAGGTGGCGCCCTGGTGATAGATGCCCGTCCCGGCCCCGGCTATGCAACAGGGCACATCCCAAGTTCCTACGCAGTACCCCTTCGGGACGGCTTCGCCACGTGGGTTGGGTGGGTGACACCACCTGACCAGCCCCTGATCATCGTGTCCAGAGGCCGGGAGACCCATCGTGACATTGCCCGCCAGTTGGTGAGCATCGGATATGATGACCTGGCGGGTTTCCTTGACGGTGGGATCCCCGCCTGGGAAAAGGCCGGGTTCCCGTTGTCTGAATTGGAGATAGTTAGCGTATATGAATTGAAGTCCAGGCTTAGCTCTCCCAGGCCACCGGTGGTGCTGGACGTGCGCCAGGACTCGGAATGGGACGAGGGTCACATCCCTGGGGCCATCCATATCGAGGCCGGCAGCGTCCTTCAAGAGCTGGACCGCCTGCCTCGGGACCGGGCCATCGCCGCCCATTGCGGTAGCCACAACCGTTCTGCGTCGGCCCTATCCATCCTCGAACAGAACGGGTTTACGGACCTGATACTCATCAAGGGCGGCTGGAGCGCCTGGGAGAAAGCCGGGTTCGAGGTAGAAAGGCCCGTTCGTAGGGACGGGTAAGCGAGAATGGATGGAGATATGGGAAGGGTAGCAACCCCCTTGCAGCAGGTGAGGCTTGGGTTGCAAGCCAACTGGAGGCAATTTGCCCTCCTGGTGGTGGTTAACGCCTTCGTGGGAGCCATGGTAGGCCTGGAACGGGTCATAGTTCCCCTACTGGCCGAACAGGACTTCGGCCTATCCTCCAGGTCGTTTATCTTTTCTTTCATTATCAGCTTCGGTGTGGTCAAGGCCCTGGCCAACCTCTTTGCCGGGCGTGCCTCGGACCGAATCGGGCGTAAGGCCATCTTAGCATCGGGTTGGCTGGTGGGGCTACCGGTGCCCTTCCTCATTATGTGGGCGCCTTCCTGGAACTGGGTGGTCTTTGCCAACGTGCTCCTGGGCATAAACCAGGGTTTATGCTGGTCCACGACGGTTATCATGAAGATAGACCTGGTCGGCCCCTCTCGCCGGGGCCTGGCGATGGGATTGAACGAATGCGCCGGCTATGTGGCGGTCTCGCTGGCGGCCCTTGCCTCGGGATACATAGCGGCTACCTACGCCTTGCGACCCCAGCCCTTTTACCTGGCGGTAGCCTTCGTTATAGCTGGCCTGCTTTTATCGGTTTTCTTGGTCAAAGAGACCAGGGGCCATGCGCAGCAAGAGGCATATATGAGAAACGCCCAGACGGCGCCACCGGCGGGGCTAGAAAGCACCGCCTATCCGCTGGGAAATCACGATAGTTCGACAACGCCAGCCCAGCCCTCGTTCGCCCGCATCCTGTTAGTGACTAGCTGGACAGACCGGGCGCTGTTTTCCGTTAGCCACGCCGGCATGATCAATAACCTAAACGACGGTATGGCCTGGGGCCTTTTCCCGATCTTCTTCGCCGCCGCCGGCCTGGGCATTGGAGAGATCGGCCTGCTTGCTGCCATATACCCTGGTGTCTGGGGCCTCACTCAACTGGCTACGGGGATGCTCTCCGACCGGGTTGGGCGCAAGTGGATGATAGCCAGCGGCATGTGGGTCCAGGCATTGGCAATCTTGCTAATGGTGCTGGTCCGGGGTTTTACGCCGTGGGCTGCGTGGGCCGCTCTCCTGGGCCTTGGGACCGCTCTGGTGTATCCCACACTCCTGGCCGCCGTTGGTGATGTGGCCCACCCCGACTGGAGGGCTTCCGCAGTCGGCGTCTACCGCTTATGGCGGGACGGCGGATACGCCCTTGGAGCCATTCTGGCCGGAGCGCTGGCGGATTTCTTCGACATCGCCAAGGCCATAGCCATTGTGGGAGGCATAACCTTTATTTCGGGGATGGTCGTGGCCCGGTTTATGTACGAAACGCTCCCTGCCCGGCGAACGCAAAAACCCGCTTGGCAGGCAGATATGACTCAAGTCTGATGGAGGAAAAGAATGACCGCAAAGTACAACGTTAACCTGGAGGCTATGGAGAAGACCGGCGCCGCCATGAGGCAGGACCCGGCCAGGGCGAAGCGGACACAGCGGGTTGAAGGTGTCTGGAACCTGGCCGAGGGCGGGCCCCAGTTCTCCGCCGAGCTCTCCTTCGAGGGAGGCAAGCTAACCCTGGAGGCCGACCAGCCCACCTTCCTGGGCGGCGGCGGCACGAGGCCAGGACCTATTATGTATGCCCTCTTCGGCACCGTCTCTTGCTTTGCCGCCACCTATGCCAGCACGGC
>JAUYDP010000376.1 GCA_030691805.1 Dehalococcoidia bacterium
CTAAGGGATTGAAGATAGACGTGCCCGTGGTCATCCGTCTGGCCGGCACGCGATTAAAAGAGGGAATGGAGTTGCTTTCGACCTCGGGCCTACCCTTCACGCTGGCCACCGACCTCTCCGACGGCGCACGTAAGGCCGTGGCAGCGGCGGGGTAGGGGGCAGGGCGCACGATTCACAACGGATGGGGTAACGTTTCCCAACGGATAACGGATGGGAGACGATTAACAACGGATAAAGGGGACCATTCCCAACGGATAACGGAAACGGCGGTGCCATGAAGTGGGCATCAACATCAGTGGCGAGTGGCGGCGGATATGGGGACGATTCCCAACGGATAACGGATGAAAAAACGGATAACGGATGATGGCTAAAGAAGAAGCCGGCCTTAACCAAAGGCACCCGGCGCGCAAGTCCCTTGAGGGGTGACGAATGAGGGAAACCGGCACTAACGGGCTGGCTCATGCCTTTAGTTAGCAATGCTCCGCACAAGGATATCACGTATAGGATCATTGGCGCGGCCATGGAGATCCATAGTAAGCTCGGACCTGCGCACCCTGAAGAAGTCTACCAGAAGGCGCTGGAGCTGAAGCTGCCGGAGACCAGTTTGTCGTTTGAAGCCCAGAGACCAGTTGAGGTGCTCCTGGATGGCACAGCGCTGAGCCTGTACTACCTGGACTTCCTGGTGGAGGAGCAGGTGATCGTTGAAATCAAGGCTAAGCCTGAACAAATGTCGGGAGATGACCAGTGGCAAGTGATCAAGTACTTTGGTGCCACGGACTGCCCGGTTGCGCTCTGGATCAACTTTGGCAGGCAACGCCTTGAGTACCACCGGCTATTTCCTCCCAAGAAACTCGCGACTCATAGGCAACGGCAGAGTGATAGCGGCCAATGAAATCCATCCGTTATCCGTTTTGCATCCGTTATCCGTTGGGAATTAGCTACATCTTAAAAGGCCATATCTCTTTAGCAACCGGTTCTGGCCGCGATATCTGCGCTTTCAATGAAGTTATTTGACCTATGAGATACATCCGTTATCCGTTGGGAATTAGGCATATCCTCCACCCACAGAGAGCGGAAGGGGCAGGGCGGTCTATAAAATCCATCCGTTATCCGCTATGCATCCGTTATCCGTTGGGAATTAGGCATACCTTAATATGTGCATACAGTGAGGAAGAATGAGCATCCTGATTGACCATAACACCCGTGTAGTTGTTCAGGGAATAACAGGACGTGAAGGAGGCTTTCATACCCGCCAGATGTTAGACTACGGAACCAAAGTCGTCGCCGGGATGACCCCCGACAAGGGCGGGACCTATTTTGACGGCGTGCCCGTCTTCAACACCGTCGAGCAGGCCGTTAAGGAAACCGGCTCCAATGTTAGCATAATATTCGTTCCACCACCCTTCGCGCCGGATTCGATCTTGGAGTCGGCTGACTCGGGTATACCTCTGATCATCTGCATCACCGAGGGCATCCCCACCCTGGAAATGGTCACCGTTAAGGGATATCTCAGGAAGAGCGAGGTGCGGCTCATCGGGCCAAACTGCCCTGGGTTGATCTCTCCGGGAAAGAGCAAAGTGGGCATAATGCCCGGTCATATCCACTTGCCCGGCCACGTGGGAGTGGTCTCCCGCAGCGGGACCCTCACTTACGACGTGGTAGACCAGCTCACGTCTCTGGGCATCGGACAGTCCACCTGCGTGGGCATCGGAGGTGACCCCATTATTGGCTCCTCGTTTGTAGACATCCTGCGCCTGTTTGAATCGGACCGGGACACCCAAGCCGTGGTGATGGTGGGAGAGATCGGGGGAACCGCCGAAGAGGAAGCCGCCCGGTTCATCCAGCAAAAGATGACCAAGCCCGTGGTGGCCTTCGTGGCCGGCAGGACCGCTCCCCCTGGGCGCCGTATGGGGCATGCCGGCGCTATCATCGCCGGGGGCCACGGCACCGCTGCCGAGAAGATCGCCTCCCTGGAGTCCGCAGGCATCACCGTGGTCCCCAACCCCGCGGACATCGGGGCCACAGTGGCAAGGGTGCTTGGAATATAACAGCGCACAGGGTGTAACGGCGGCCTCTGTTATCTCCGCCAGCTACAATCCCGACCTTTAGCTCCCTGCGCCACCGCAACTGGCGCATCTTTTGCTCGGCACGGCCACCTCTAACACGGGCGATTGGATGGACCAGGTCGCCCTTAACTGGGTGATTCTTGATCTTATATGATGCTAACCATGACCGGCTTTGGATTCATGCTGGTTCTATTCTCAGCCACCCAGTAGGTCCTGATTTCAGTCCTGGCATTGGCGGGGGCAGGGACCGCCAGCATGGCATACAGGGCCACCAACAACACGATCCCCCAGCTAAGCGTTCCCCAAGAGATTCGTGGCCGGGTGATGAGCTTCGTGCTGCTGGACCGAGGCATGACACCTCTGGGTAGGGCCCTGGCCGGGGCTTTGGCCTCTAGCTTTGGCGCTCCCTTGACCATAGGAGCCATGGCGGCGGCGGTAATAGTTCTGGCCATCATCGTCAGCGCTAAGGTGCCCCAACTCTGGCAGTTGGAGTAGGCGGAAGAACCCCTTTTGCCTTCTAAGACGCAGATGGGCCGGATGACAAAGAGCTCCCGGAAGGTTGATTCCAGGTCGAGCCATCCGCCCGAAATGCGGCGTGTTGCCCTGGCTTTCCCTATTATGTTAGACTTAAAGGAGCCAAGGTCGAAGCGGCCGGGTACCTATTAACTCGTGCGGGTGAGAAATGGACCAAGAAGTCCTCGATGTAATCAGGCCACTATTAATTATGGGTGGGGCTATGACTCTGGTAATGTTGTGCAGGGAACTCCATCGGGGATGGATGGAGACTGTCACCATTAAACAGAAGAGGCAGCGAGCCAAGGACCACCAGAAGCTGGGACCGGAGGAGAACGAGGCCGACCAGAAATAGCGGCTTCTTTCGGTCTTTCGCAGAGAGCAGCCTCTAACCAACCTGGCCAGCCTAAACAAACGCAATTCGGTCATTGGTCATAAGGCAGTTGTTCAGTTGGCCGAGTCGTCTGATCCAAAAAATGATTGCTCAACGAGCACTAACCCACTTAATCGCTAATTCAGGTTATAAGTTAGCCAGCCAATCACCTAACCCCCTACTCTCCTAACCATCCAGTCACCCAACGACAGGCAAATCTCGCACGCCACGCTTTGACAAACCATGCCGAAGCATGTACATTGAACGCGTTCAATGCATTAGGAGCAATGGCGTGGTCTTACGTACGCAGCAGCGACAACAAGAAACATCACCTCTGGATGCCTCATTAGGGACAGCCTTAGCCGCGCTGGCTAATCCCGTCCGCCTTCGGATCATCCAGATGCTGCGAGAGCGCGAGCAATGTGTCTGTCACCTCACTGATACCCTCGGCTTGACCCAGGGCACTGTTTCCTACCACATGGGAGTCCTGAAGCAGGCAGGCTTGATACTGTACCGGCGCGATCCCAGCGATGCCCGCTGGGTATACTACCGGTTGAATCCAACGGGTACCGCCGCTTTTCAAACGGCGTTGAGCACTCTCTTGAATGTCACGCAAGCTGACCCGACCCCCGCGAGATGTTGTGACTGATAATAAGGGCGAGCGATACCCGAGAGCCAAGGAGGGCACTAACTCAATGTGTGTTGCTGATGGGAACCTCAAATCCGGAAACGTTATTCGTCGGCTGTCCGTGCTCGACCGATTTCTTCCTTTATGGATCTTCATAGCTATGGGGTTTGGGCTTGGACTGGGCTACCTCTTACCTGATGTCGCTAAGCTTCTAGACGCTGCTCGCATTAGCTCCGTGTCGTTGCCCATAGCTATCGGCCTGCTCTGGATGATGTATCCCGTGCTAGCCAGGGTAAAATACGAAGAGCTTGGCAAGATAAAGCAGGCTGGTCGAATGTTCACGGTCTCGCTCATCCAGAACTGGCTGGTGGGCCCCCTCCTCATGTTCACTCTTGCCTGGATCTTTCTCCCTGACCTGCCTGAATACCGCACCGGCCTCATCATCATCGGTCTGGCCCGCTGTATCGCCATGGTTCTCATTTGGAATATGCTGGCCGGAGGCGACGATGAGTACTGCGCGGTGCTGGTGGCTCTAAACTCTGTCTTTCAGGTGCTGCTGTACTCAGTGCTGGCCTACTTCTACGTGACAGTGCTCCCCGAGTGGCTGGGGCTTGGCGCTGGCCAGACGATTCGCATTGATTTCTTAGACGTCCTTATCTCTGTAGCCGTCTTCCTGGGTATCCCCCTGCTGGGAGGCATAGTCACACGGTACCTTGGGATAAAAGCGCGAGGCCGCGCCTGGTACGAGGGGCGGTTCATGCCCCGGCTGGCGCCAACTGCGCTGGTGGCGTTGCTTTTCACCATTGTGGTCATGTTCTCTCTCAAGGGGGAGTACGTTCTTACGCTGCCGATGGATGTTCTGCGTATCGCTATCCCCCTGGTGGCTTATTTCGCCTTGATGTTTAGTGTCTCCTACTTCATGTCCTGGATGCTGCGCTTCAAATATCGGGAGACGGTCACGCTCTCCTTTACGGCAGCTTCCAACAACTTCGAGCTGGCCATCGCCGTGGCCATCGCCGTATTCGGCCTGGCCTCCGGACAGGCCCTGGCAGCGGTCGTTGGCCCGCTGGTCGAGGTCCCGGTGCTCGTCTCTCTCGTGTATGTATCTTTGTGGCTGAGGGAAAGGCTCTTTGCCAGCGAAGTAGCGAGCCTTAGGACCTCCGCTACAACGGATTAGAAGGCCATGACTAAGCAAGTCCTCTTCGTCTGTGTGCACAACGCCGGCCGCAGCCAGATGGCGGAAGCCTTCTTCAACCGGCTGGCTGAGGAGCAGGGGCTAGCGTTGCGCGCCGAGTCGGCGGGCACCGAGCCTGGCGAGCATGTGCATCCTGAAGTAGTGTCTGCAATGCAGGAGGTAGGCATTGACCTTTCGGCGAAGCGCCCAAGGCGCCCGACCAACATTATAGTGCAAGAAGCCGACCGTGTGATCACTATGGGCTGCGCTCCAGATGCAGGCGCCTGTCCGGCGATCCTTTTCAGGAAAGTCGAGGACTGGGGCCTGCCGGACCCTCGCGGCCAGCGCGCCGATCGCGTCCGCGAGATACGAGACGGTCTCCTCGAAAGGGTGAGCCTTCTGCTGCACGAGATGAAGGGGGGACCCGATCAAGACCGGATCTATAGGGGCCGATTCCACTTCCAGGAAACTATGGACAAGTTCTCCGCTACCGTCTTACGGAGCTCGCCTTCTGTCGTTGGCGCCTCCGATAGCGACTGTGGTTGTAGCCGCAGCTCGTAGTACCGGCCAAAGGGGACGTTATTGTGAAAAGTCCCAATTGGACTATGCTTTCAAATGGAGGGTAATACTATGCATAAAGTCAGACCTGACGACGCCTATCCGCCCGAGCCCGGCTGCTACCTCGTAGGTAACCCGTATTCTCCCGTCGCTGTAGCGGTTCTCTTAGACGGGCCTTACAACGTCCGCCCTCCTACGGTGAAGGATGTACCACCGGAGATAGAAGCCCTGGTTAGAGCCGGACTTGAATACGGAGCAGCCTTATCCGGGACTTTGCAGACGGAAAATATCGGCATTGAGAAAATCATTTGTAATGTCGTTGCCAACCCTAACATCCGCTTCTTGATTTTATGCGGAAATGAAGTGCGTCAGTACAAGACGGGAGGTACCCTCAAGGCGCTCTTTCAAAACGGGACAAACGACAAGCGTACCATAGTTG
>JAUYDP010000425.1 GCA_030691805.1 Dehalococcoidia bacterium
TAGCCGCCGCCAGTGACGCTGGGCGTGCCATCAATCCCCGGTTGGTTCAGGGGCAGATGGAGGGCGGCGTAGGATTCGGCCTCGGTTTTGCCCTTTCAGAGGAGGTGGTGTTTGAGAAGGGCAAGACCCTCAACCCCCTCCTAACGGACTACCGGCTGTCAACTTCCGTGGATATGCCCCTGGTTGATGCTATCCTCCTCGAGGAGGGCAAAGGGGGCGGGCCTTACGGGGTCCTGGGGGTGGGCGAGACGCCCAATATCCCCACCGGACCAGCCGTGGCCAACGCCATCTACAACGCCACCGGCCTCCGCCTCCAGGAGCTGCCCATCACGCCGGAGAAGGTGCGGCGGGCGCTGCGGGAAAAGGGCGAGCGTCCAGCACTATGACCAGGGAGCCAAAGAGGGGAGTGATGGCCGACCAAGGCGCTGCCCGGAAGAGGAATGCGGTTCCCGGGGGATTCCATTGGAGAGCGTGGAGGCGTTGGCGACGTTGACCCAGGAAGACCTTGACCCCGCTAATGAAGAATGCTGCCTCTGGCATGAGCTGCAAGCCAAGTGCATCAGGGACCCGCGCTACAGCCAGGACCCCGAAGCCGAGGACTGCTTCAACAGTGCCGATGAAATTGAGGATCTCGAAGATGACGTGGAGTATGTCCGGCCCGGTTTGGCAACTGTGTAAGCACTGCCTTTGTAGGTGCGAGCTAACTCTGTTACGAGCCATGGGCTATAATACTGCTGAGAGTTGATGCAGTTGAAATTTTGCCCTAAGGGGTGCCTCAGGCATGGAACGAAGCAAGATTGATGTACCTGAGCGCACAATAGCAGACTTCTGCCGGCGCTGGAGAATCGCTGAACTAGCTCTGTTCGGATCAGTCTTGGGCGAAGAATTTGGCCCCGATAGCGACGTAGATGTGCTCGTGACTTTCGCTTCAGATGCCCACCTTAGCTCGTTCGACCTGATTCGGATGAAAGAGGAATTGCAGACAATCTTTGGGCGGGAAGTCGCCCTTGTAGAAAAGGCCGCTCTGCGCAACCCCTTCCGGCGCAAGACCATCCTGAACAACTTGGAAGTTATCTATGCGTCCTGAAGACCGTGATCTGGCCTTGTTGTGGGACATGCGGCAGGAAGCTGGCGAAATAATGGAGTTCATGCAAGGCGTTACCTATGCCCAGTTCTCAAAACAAAAAGTCCTTCGCTATGCCGTTGAAAGGCAAATCCTGGTCATCGGGGAGGTTGCTAGACGCGTGTCAGACGGCTTCAAAGACGCCCACCCGGAAATCCCTTGGAGTGGCATCGTGGGCCAGCGCAACGTGCTGGCCCACGAATACGGTGAAATCTTGCTTGAGCGCATCTGGCTTACGGCCATCGAGCGAGTGCCAGAGCTGATTCGGCTGCTTGACCCCTTGATCCCTCCGACCGTGACCGACGATTAAACAATCGGTAGGTTACGCAGAAAGACAGATGCAGAAATCGGTAATAGAGGGGCTTGAGGAGGGTCCACCCGCGCCGTTTGCGGCACGTTAGGAGGGTAGAAATAGCTGACAACCTGCGGTGCCCGCATGAGGAGTGCGGCTTCTGGGGGATCCCTCTCGAGAAGCTACCAGTATTGTCTGTAGAGGCTA
The DNA here is from genome assembly GCA_030691805.1 of Dehalococcoidia bacterium. Taxonomy (GTDB): domain Bacteria; phylum Chloroflexota; class Dehalococcoidia; order JAUYDP01; family JAUYDP01; genus JAUYDP01. Next base: position 1,623 of record JAUYDP010000425.1, read on the forward strand.
TCCGAGCCGCCGCGCATGAGTGCGTTCTCTGGCACGGAGAGGAAGTTAAATGCATCCGGGACCCTCGTTTCAGCCAGGACCCGGAAGCGGAGGACTTGTTTGATCCGGCCGACAACCCCGATTCGGAGGATGAGATGCCGCAGACGGGCCGACAGTTGAGGCTGGCTTTGTAGCACAAGGGTGGTTTAGTGCTCGGACGATTTACCGGCACTATTCTGGAAGAGGCGAGACATGGTAGCGAAGAAGGCGCAGGTGTTCGCCGTAGCGTGGTACCGGAAAGAGGAGTGGGATGACCTGCTAAAGGTCTCGGAGGACCGCGACGACCTGGAGGCAACCTACGAGGAATGGCTGGTTGAAGGCCAGAAGTTCCTGAAACGCCTCCGTAGCGCGGGAATGGAGGCGCGGAAGGTCGACGTGGACGTAAGAGAGCTCGTGCGGTACTGTAAGGAGCAAGGCCTGCCGGTCAACGGCGAGAGCCGCGCCAATTATGCGGCTGAGGCACTGGTCAAGCAACCCCGGTAACCACCAGGATGCCGTGGCCAACCCCATCTTGAACGCCGCAGGCATCCGCCTCCATTAGCTGCGCATTACGCCCGGAGAAGGTGCGGAGGGCGTTGCGTGGGAAAGAGTCATCTTAAGGAGGAATGCCGTGCAACTAAGACTGCCGAGCGGGGCGCCCATATCTAACCCCGAACAAAAGCTCAAGGCCTTTGCCCAAGAGGAGTACCACTATTACGACGGGCTGCCGTCTGGGACCCCAGTGAGGTAGAACCGCTAGACATTCTCGCTACCGTGGCGGTGAATTCTTTTGTCAACAACGCCGGTTCGATTCGAAGGGTACACAGGGAGTTAGCCGCAAAAGAGTCTTCAAGAATTTGGCTATGCTCTTTCCCCGGTCCGCGTTCTTGAGGTTCTGGTTTGGATGGAGAAAGAGCCAAATCAGTATTACCAACGAACCCACTAGCCCGGATCGCTATGTATACGAGACCGTGCCGCACCACCCGCAGGTAACCCTAAAGCGAGTCACCATCGGCAACGGCCCGTTACCCGTCGCGAGACTTCTTGAGCAGCCCCGCCCCGGGCTAAAGCCATGGGCTGAGAGAACGAAGCCCACTGAAGCAACTGTGTTGATTGTCAAGAGCGCCTGGAGGCCGATATTGGTGATACCTCGTCTCCCATTAACGAAGCATGTATGCTATACTTGCCTTGCCAAAGGGGAGACGGGGCAGCGGGGTCACACCCTACTGTCTCGTTTCTCATTCTGGGCAAGTTCTTTTTCGACCAAGGCCTCTTTCCATTCAGCATTCCTGCCACGCATCTATCCAAAGGAGATCAACGAGCCCCATGGGCCTGAAGCGCCGCTGTCTGCCAGGGGGTACCATGTTTAACCATAGCATTGAGTATAGTAAGGAACTTGTGCATGCAGGCAGTGAGCGCTACCGGCTTGGGCTTGCCGGCTGCACAGAGACGGGTATAGAAGGCACTAATCACCGGGTTAGAGCGGGTGGCCGACAGCGTCGCCATGTACAGGATCGCCCGTACCCTACCTCGGCCTCCCCATACCGCACGCTTACCCTGAAACCTTCCACTGTCCCGGTTGAGGGGAGCTACTCCTACCAGGGCA
>JAUYDP010000433.1 GCA_030691805.1 Dehalococcoidia bacterium
GGTAAAGCGAAGCGCAACCCACCAAACAGGTGATGGTGGGTGAAGTCACGATGCTCGGACCTTCTCGGAGTCTCGATAGGTCGGGAAAATCGTGACTTCACCCACCCTACGGCTCTACTGGTTTGCTCACGGAGATCACGACCTGCAAGCGGCCAAAGCTCTTCTGGACGTGGGAGGCTTCACGGATACCGTCGGCATGCTTTTTCAGCAGGCTGCCGAAAAACATCTCAAGGGTTTTCTAATCTATCACGGTTGGAAGCTAAGAAAGACCCACGACCTTCGCCTGCTGATCGGCGAAGCAATCACATACGGGCCAAGTCTCGCCTATTTTCGCGATTTCGCCCGCAAAGCTACCGTGTGAATAACCACAAACATTGAGCCGGCGAAATGGCATTTCGCCAGAAACATTGAGCCACTTCGCCACTATCATTGACCCACCCGGAAGAAGGAATGAAGTACCATTGTCGCAAACGAAATGGAAGGAGCGGCAATGGCCTACGAGGAGGTATCCCGGGTGGAAGTCACCGAAATAGTTCGGCGCTGGCAGGCTGGTGAAAGTACACGCGGCCTGGCGCGCGCCACCGGCCTGTCCCGCAATACAGTAAAGAAATACGTCGCCGCCGCTGAGGGTTGCGGTCTGACACGGGGCGGTTCGCCGCCCACTGAATCAGAGCTGCTCCCCCTGGTCCAGCTCAACGTGGCTGGTCGCCGCCCGGCGACCATACCGACGGAGATCTTGCTCAGTCCCTGGGCTGAGCAGATTCGCGTCTGGCTGAAAGATGAGCGACTGCGGCTAACCCGCATTCAAGAGTTGCTGCGGGGGCGGCAATTAAATGTAGCCTACACCTCGCTCCGCCGCTTCATCGCCAAGAGAGGTTGGGGCAAGAATAGCCACGTCACTGTGCGCCTGGCCGACACGCCGCCGGGGGAAGTAGCGGAGATGGACTTCGGACGGCTGGGCATGGTGTGGGACCCCGATAGCGGCCGCAGACGCCTGGTCTGGGCCCTGGTCGTCGTGCTAGCCTACTCCAGGCACTGCTTTGTCTGGCCCCTCTTCCGCCAGCAGCTTGCCGATGTTATCGAGGGACTGGAAGCTGGTTGGGCCTTCTTCGGAGGCATGCCCCGCTATCTGGTCATCGATAATTTCCCCGCAGCGGTCGCTGGGGCTGACCCACTCAGTCCGCGCCTCACCCGTGGGTTCCTCGAATACGCGCAGCGCCGGGGTTTGTTCGCCGACCCAGCGCGGCCCCGTCACCCGAAAGACAAGCCAAAGGTCGAGAGCGGCGTCAACTTCGTGAAACAGCGCTTCTTCAAAGGCGGCGACTTTCACGGGCTGGCCGATTTGCGCGTTCAGGCCAAGCGCTGGTGTCTGGAAACTGCGGGGCAGCGGGTCCACGGTACCACGCAGCGTCTACCGCTGGTCGTCTTCCAAGAGGAAGAGCAGGCCAAATTGCTGCCCTGGGACGGAGAGCCTTATGAGGTGCCTGACTGGAAACGGGTCACCGTCCATCCCGACCACCACATCGCCTATCGGTATGCTTTGTATTCGGCGCCAAGCACCACGTGCCCGCCGGGTACCGAGATCGAGGTACGAGGTGATAGCAAGCTGGTGCGGCTCTATCGTCGTGGGGTCTTGGCGAAGGTCCATCCCCGCCAGCCGAGAGGCGGGCGCTCGACCGATCCGGCTGACTACCCGGTCGAACTGACGGCCTACAGCCTGCGTTCTCCGAACTACATGCGCCGCCAGTTGGCCGAACTGGGGGAAGACGTGGGCGCTTTCGCCGAGCGCCTCCTCGGTGGGCCGACACCCTGGTCAAGACTGCGGCAGGCCCAGAAGATGCTAAGGCTTGGGGAACGCTACACATCAGCCCGTCTCAACGCCGCCTGCCGCCGTGCCCTGGCGGTGGACCTCATCGATGTGCGCCGGCTGGAGCGCATCCTGATCGAAGCCCTGGAGGAGGAAGCTGTGCTGGCGACCAGTATGGCGAGCATGCCCCCCGGCCGGTTTGCCCGCTCCGGCGCCGTTTTTGCCGTCGCAGCCAGGAGGAAAGAAGGAGTCATATGAGCACTACCAACGAACTGAAGCCACTGTTAAAGCGCCTCAAGCTGGGCGCTATGCTGAATACCTTGCCCGAGCGCCTGGCGCTGGCTCGCCGTGATGATCTGGACTACGCGGCTTTTCTCCAGATAATCCTCGCTGATGAAGTAACCCGCCGTGATCACCGCAACCTGGAGGACCGCCTCCAAAGGGCGGGATTCGAAGAGGTCTGCCGCTTGGAGGATTTCGACTGGACCGCCGGCACCACCTTAGACCGTAGGCTGATCGACCTGGTCTTCTCGATGGATTTCCTCACTCGCCACGAGCACGTCCTCTTCGTCGGCCCGGTGGGCGTCGGCAAATCCTTCCTGGCACAGGCCTTGGGCTACGCCGCGGCCCGGACCGGGCATAGCGTCCGCCTCACCCGCGCCGATGCCTACTTCAGAACGCTGGCGCAAGCGCGGGTCGATCACACTTTCGAGAAGGCTTTCCGGTCTTTCCTGGTTCCCGACCTGCTGATCCTCGATGACTTCGGACTGCAACGCCTCAGCGCCCAGCAGTCAACCGACCTCTATGAGCTCATCATAGCTCGCCACCGTAAGTCCAGCTTCGCCATGACCAGCAACCGGGCCATCGAGGAATGGCTGGGGCTCTTTGAAGACGCTGTCCTTGGCAACAGCGCCCTGGATAGGCTGGCGAATGCCAGCTATCAGATCGTCATCGAGGGCACCAGCTACCGGGAGCGGCTGTCGCCACATCGCCGGAAGGAGGTGCTTGACGCTGTGACCTGATTATGTTAAAACAATGACGCCACCGGGTGGGTCAATGTTTGTGGCGATGGGTGGCTCAATGATAGTGGCGATTCACACGTACTATCGAAGCGACACAGCTGCCTACCAAAAAGACCTTCTGCGCTACTGTGCCGAGGGAAAGAACGAGCGCTTTGGAGTCATCGAGTTCGCGGTAGGGGTAGACGTGGTGGAGGAGTTTAAGCGGGCCGTGGCTGGGGTAGAGGAAGGGGAGTGGCATCGTCTCGAACGGATGGGCAATGGGAACCGGCCTGGAACGGAGCAGGAGTGGGCGGAAGTATGTTTTGTGCCGACCTGGGTGGGTTACCGCAAGAATGGGCCGGAGTATCGTTTTCTGGCCATCCGCGAGCCGCTACACCAGCGGGAACTTCCGGGGATGGACAGCCCCCAACTGCCATTCCCGACGCTGAATATAGGCGAGGTACGCTATAAGCTAACGGGCGTAGTGACCAATCGTGACCTGTCGGGGGACGATGTCATTCGCTGGTACCGGGCACGCTGTGGAAAGGCCGAGGAGGTCCACGCAGTGATGAAGAACGACCTGGCTGGTGGCCACTTGCCTTCCGGCCGGTTCGGCGCCAACGCCGCATGGTGGGCGATCACGGTGCTGGCCTACAACCTTAATTCGCTGATGAAGCGTCTGGTTATGCCCGAGGGATGGGCCCCAAAGCGGTTGAAGGCAATGCGGTTTGGATTCATCCACATAGCCGGACGGGTGGTGACACATGCCCGTCGCCTGGTCATCCGCTTGAGCGAGAGTCATCCGGCGTACGGGCTACTGCTGGAGGTGCGGCGGCGTATCCACGCCCTCTGGCACGAGCACGCAGGACTGTCTGGGGCGCCAGGACCGCCATGATCCCGGTCGACTAACGAACCGCCGGCCCAGCCAGAGAGTGACGTCCTTCAGCGGAAAGGAGGCCACTCAGGATAACCGTGTCACTTTTCGGGCGCAGATAGCTCCTTTCCGGCATTCTTGGCCGTCGAGAGCCTCATTTATTCCTGCTCGCCACCTCGCGGCTCTACGCGAAAGGTCCAGTGATCACTGCAACGGCGTGCCACACCCATCACCACACCGCCCCCAATAATAGATGGTGGATTTTGGCGGTTTACTTCTCTTGACAGGCGTCATGTTATACAGTATATTGATGCCACCTAAGCCGTCTAGATTCTGCTAATTCTGTATTGCAAACAAGATGTCAGTAATATATAATGTCGCCATGGAGGTGAATCATGGCGAGACTGGCACATATCAGTGCTGTAGAGCTTACGAGAGCACTTAAATTGCGCGACAAAGCAAAGACCGCTTCTGAACTCCGTAAGGCTCTTTCGGTAATACTTGTCGCAAAGGCAGGTCTTGCTGCTGAACAAGCAGCCGAAATATTGGGAATGAGTGGCCGTACACTGTTTCGCAACCGCCGTCATCTTCAAGAACAAGATGCGGAGCATCGAAGCTCCTGGGGTGGTCGTCGTCGCTGCATCCTTTCGATTGAGGAAGAACGCGAGTTCCTCGCTCAATGGGAACCCGTAGCAAGTCAAGGTGGAGTGCTGGCTGTTCCCCCGATCCATGCGGCACTTGTTGAAAAATTGGGCCATGCCATCCCTCTATCAACAACATATCGCCTGCTGGCGCGTCACGGCTGGCGGAAAGTGCAGCCGGATACAAAACATCCAAAGAGCGATCCGGCAGTTCAAGAGGAGTTTAAAAAAGACTCCCCGAAATTGTGGAAACCGCCTGCCTGAAAAACGAACGAAACCTGCCGATTCGCCTCATGTTCCA
>JAUYDP010000454.1 GCA_030691805.1 Dehalococcoidia bacterium
CGGGCGCTGGTAAACGGCCCGTCCATAATCCTGGCCGACGAGCCTACTGGAAACCTGGACACACGCAGCAGCGAGGAGATAATGGAAGTATTCCAGCGGCTTAACCGGGAGATGAAGGTAACAATCCTGTTTGTCACCCACGAGCCGGACATCGCCGCTCATACCAGGCGCATCATCCACGTTCGGGACGGTAAAGTGCTTACGGATGAGCAGGTGGCAGAGCCTCACGATGCTCGAAAGGTGCTTTCAGCCTTGCCGAAAGCGGAGGACTGGGAAAAGGTGGACTCTGGGGAGATCAGGAGGTAGGGCAGATGAACTTCACTGAGAGTATTCTGGTGGCGCTGCGGGGCCTTTCAGCCAACAAAATGCGTGCAGCGTTGACAATGTTGGGCATGATCATCGGGGTGTCAGCCGTGATTACCCTTATGTCGGTTGGGAAGGGAGCCCAGGCTACCATAACCTCCAGCATCCAAAGCATGGGTACCAACCTGCTGTTCGTCAGGCCGGGGGCCAGCCAGGAGGGCGGTGTACAAGCGGCCGCCGGCACTCGGCCCACCCTGACTTACGAGGACTCGGTAGCGCTGGCCCAGGATTGTTCGGCCTGCGCCCTGGTGGCGCCGGAGCTACAATCCATGGGACAGGTGACGGCCGGGCCTTTGAACGTCAACACCCGCATCCTCGGCACTACGCCGGAGTACACCGACGTGCGCAATTACCAGATGGCGGATGGAGACTTCTTCAGCCAGCAGCAGGTGGACGCCAACTCCTTGGTGGCAATATTGGGAAGCAACGTGGCTAACAAACTCTTCCCCGAGCAGAGCGCCGTGGGCCAGTCCATCCGCATCAACCGGGTCAACTTCCGGGCTATCGGTGTGCTACAGAGTAAGGGATCCCAGGGCTTCGGCAATCAGGATGATATGATCCTGGTGCCGGTTACCACTCTACAGCAGCGGATCTCTGGACAGCGCACCGTTCAAGGGGGGCGTAGCGTTAGCACTATCAACATCCAGCTAATAGACGGGACTGACGCAACCAAGAACCTGGCCGTTCAGCAGATAGGGGATCTTCTTCGGGAGCGCCATAAAGTGTTTCAGGACGACTTCACTATCGGCAGCCAGGGGGACCTGCTGGCCACCGCAAACCAGATTACCGCCATAATGACCCTCCTGCTGGGTAGCGTTGCCGGCATCTCGCTGGTTGTAGGAGGCATCGGCATCATGAATATTATGCTGGTCTCGGTAACCGAGAGGACCCGGGAGATCGGCATACGCAAGGCCATTGGCGCCAGGCGGAGGGATATCCTCTCTCAGTTCCTTATCGAATCTGCCGTGGTCAGCATTGTTGGAGGACTCGCTGGCATTCTCCTGGGCATGGGCTTCTCTCAGATCCTGAGCCGCGTATCGCTCGGCGGCCAGAGCCTTAACAGCATTGTGTCCCCGGATGCCGTAGCTTTAGCCTTTGGAGTCTCGGCGGCGATTGGCCTGTTTTTTGGCATCTACCCGGCAACCCGGGCCGCCCGCCTTCACCCCATCGACGCCCTGCGTTATGAGTAGGTAGGGCCGTGCCTTTTAATAGATCGTCATAAGGTTATAGCTCGTGTACTCAAATCCTTGGCAGGCAAATGGTCCGCGGGATTGGTGCAATGCAGGAGATGTCTCCATCTCTAAGCCCCGTCCTAGACGATGGATCCCCAGGATAGGGCCAGGGCGGTGTTTGTCTTCTCCAATCACCTCTAGGGTGAAGTGTGCGCCTCCTGCGGGGGTTTAAGGGTTGCCATGGCCCTACCAAGCCAACGTATGGAATGCGGTGCGTCTTCTAAGGGAGGCAGTGAAGTGGGCTCTGGGTATCGTTCTGGCCCTGTTCTTCTTTTTAGTCCCGCTCCCGAGGTCCGTCCCCTCGTGGGCTGGCTACGTCCAGTGGGGCATAGGATCGCTTATCGCCGTCTGCATCGTGGGCAAACTCCTCTATGACACATTGTTTTACAACCGTTACCGTCCATAATACGCCGCCAGCCGGGGAGGTTGGCGGTAGTCTCCCCCCAAATGCGCTTTGTCACTCACAGGCGCCCCAGGCCACGGGGGTTGGGGGGTGTCCCCCCACAATCCTTATTTCACCGGGGAGGGCAGGGCGGGGGCGCCCCCCAAAATATACATATTTAGAAAAATCCTGAAAGGAGCCACCTCTTGAAACTGAACTTCTTGGGCCTCCTGGCCCTGGTCATTATCGTTGGCGCCGCCGTGGGCGGCTCTTACGGCGCGGGCTTCGTAGCCGGCAAAGGCAGCGCTCCTGCTGCCGCTGCGGCCCCGGCCTCCGCCCAGGCTCCGGCCCAGGCTCAATCCCAGGCCACCTCTGGCGCGACCGACATGACCGAGGCTATGCGGGCAAGCGGGGGAACCGCAGCCGGAAGAGGCGTGCTGGGAACCGTAGAGAAGATTGAAGGAAACATTTTAACCATCACCGCCGCGACTGGTGGAAGCACCCAAGTGACCATTGGACAGGACACGCCGTTGCAGAAGACCGCGGCTGCCAGCCTGGACGAATTGAAGCCGGGAGTCCGGGTCATGATCGTCGGCCAGCCAGGAACAGGCGGAAGCCTGGTTGCCTCGTCTATCCAGGTCCTTCCTGCGGACGCCGGCACACCTAGCCCGCTACCGAGGGCCAAACCACAAGGGACGCCTGTATCGAAGCCATGAGACCCACTATAACCCTTTTCCCCTAAGTCCTGAGCTTTTTTATGGCAGAAGTTATTGCAATTCTGCGAATTCTGCCCTATAATAGGCGCCAATCATTGGCCCGCATCGTGGGGAGATTTCCGGCGGGACCAAAGGAGGCGCAGACTTGGCATTCGCGGACAAGACTCTTACGTGTCGGGACTGTGGTGTAACCTTCCCCTTTGCGGCAGGGGAGCAGGCGTTTTACGCCGAGAAAGGGTTCTTAAACGACCCCCAGCGTTGTTCCCCCTGTCGCGGACAGCGGCAGCGGGAAAGGGCTACCAGGGAGAAAATAATGCATTCGGTAGTCTGCGCTGAGTGCGGGGTCGAGACTACTGTGCCCTTCGTGCCCAAGAACAACAAGCCGGTCTATTGCAGCCCTTGCTTCGACCGGTACCGGTCCAGCATCCCGGTTAGCCTCTAAAGGCCTCCGGCCGGCTGGTCCCTTCCTTGCGCCCTTCGGGCACTGCGAGGGATATCATGTGCTCCGGGGAATAGAGGGCCACGCCTTCCACATCTGCCCGTAGCCGGAAGTAGATTGTCTCAGCCTGCGAACATGTCAGACGGCAGACCCACCATCCTCCTTCTAAATCCGCCCGTTCCTCGTTAGGATAGGCGTCTTCCCTGCCATGGGAGCGCACGTCCCATAGGACTGCTGCGGTATTTGCGTTTGCCAAGTGCCTCCACCTGATGGGCAGCCGCAGGCCCAGTGGCGCCTCACGCGGATATACCAATTCAAAGTCGGAGATTTTCACCAGCTCTTCTGGGCTCTGGTAAGGCCCGCCCCCGATAAGCGCGCCGATAGAGAAAGGCGCCTCCTGCGCCAATGGCGCCGTGAATCTCCCGCGGTAGTTGCCCGGGCCACCTTGCTGCTGAGAAGTCCGGTAAACCGCCTCGCCCAGCCTCCAGTCCAGCCAGGTATCCACGTCGGCCGCCTGGCCAGAAATACGCCAGGTCACTTCCACAACCTCCCCCACCCTGGCCGTCGGCGGGCTATGGATTATGGAGATTCGGTTGAGATCAGAGTACAGCGAAAACCAGGTAGCCAGCTCCTTCTGGCGGAACTCGTGTTCCCGGGCCAGGCGCCCTTCCCGGAAGGCATCTACCTTGGCGGCCACGCGATTTAACACATCCCGTGGATGGTGAATAGAATAGAAGAATAGCCCGCCCTGCTTGCCGGCGGTCTCAACCTCGATATCGCCAAAATCCAGGGCAGTGGCCATAAAGTTGGGGATGCGCATCGAAACATTCTGAACATTGGCCATAGGCGCCTCCCTCACTTCGCCGCCGAAGCCAAAGGGGCGCCGGTCCACGTCCACAATACGGTCGGCGGTAACCACGTAGTAGTCGTTCCGCCAGTCCTCGTACCTCCAGAGCAGCCAGGCCCAGGGCAGCATAGAGAGGAAGAGCAAGAGCATATCAGGTCCCCACCCCAGCCGCAGGAGTGGAAGCAGGCCGCCTCCTGTAAGGTAGTAGGCCCAGAAAGCCAGCTCGCCCAGGCAGACCAGGGTGGGTAAGGCCGTGTTTCGGGCCAGGATTATCCAGTGGCGATGGTAGGTAACACTGTCGCCTTCGTCCACGGGATGGAGGGGGAAGAGGTACGGCCAGAGGTCCGCCACGTAGGCCTTGAGCTTATCCTTCATACTGGTTCTTCGGGCATCTTCTTCACACCGGTTCTTCGGGCATCTTCTTCATACTGGTTCTTCGGGCATCATCTTGTGCCTCCGCCCACGAAGGACACAGATGCCTATGCCCCGTACTTCAGTGCGGGGTAGAGTGCACCACCTTATCTGTAGTTTGGGGGCTTGTCCCCCACTGGGGATGGGCGAGGAGACAAGCCCCCAAACTGCGTTTCTCCCTCCGATACGCGGGGTGCACCACCCCAGGCTGACGCCTGGGGCATTGGAGGTCCGCCCCTGAGCGTTAATCCGCATCCATCTCATTGTGTATGCCCATTTCCCGCTCCAGGGCCTCTCTCACGCCCCCCCGAGTTGTCTCGGTCCTCTGTGTGGTTGCCGAGTCTCGTTGCCTCAGGATTACGCCCACAACGTATTCCGGTTCCCCAATTCTGGCGAAGTTAATAGCCCCGAGCACTCCCGCGGTGGCGATCTGCACATCGGCGTAGCCCAGGAGCGTGGCGGTCAGGCCCGGTATTCTGGTCGTCACGTCCTGGACACGGCTAATCTCCGCCTCCCTTCGCTCCTCATAGACCTTATAGACGCGACGGAAAGCGATAACCCGCTGCGTGGTAACAATGTAATGGTCGTTCTCCCACTCCAGGACAGCCCAGAAGACCAAGCCTCCACATAGGAGAAGACCTGCGATGAAAGCTGCTGGTGGGCCAAAGAGACCAAGTGGAGAGAGGATAAAAGGCCAAAGGTGGGCCTCGGTAACCAGGGCCAGGGCCAGGACTAGAAGGACCTGAGGCCAGAGGATGGAGCGATAGAGGAAGAAGGGGTGGCGGCGGGCAAAAACCAGGATTTCCTCTCCATCCCGCTGGCCCGGAAAGCTCTCCAATCGCAGGCGGCGCTCCACCCAATCATGCAGCCTCATTAGGAAAGACCCTCTCTCTACGCCTGCCTCCTGAACAAAGCTATTAGTTGTCAGTTGTCAGTTGTCAGATATCAGCCTCTGACAATCGGCCATTGGCTAAAAGCCATCAATTCTCGTCCTCTTCCTCTTCTTCTTCGGCCCTCAACGCCTGCCGGCCTGGGACCATGGGAAGGACTGCATCCCACTCACGCTTCGGCCTGCCCCTGGGCGGCAGCGCTTCGATGGCCTGTTTCAATTCCTTGAGTGTGCTGGGCCAGCGGGCCTGGCTAGTGGAGACCAACAGGCCCGTCAGGCCGCCGTCCCGCAGCAGCTCCAGGTCCTGTGCAGAGAGAGGGCGTCCCAACTCTAGGACCAGTGGCTTTCTAAGTAGCGAAGAGAGGCGGCGCACCGCCAGAAGGTGCTGCACCGCAAGGCCCTCTTCGCCCTTGATGGGCAGAGAGAAAACCAGGCCGTCAACGGGAAGCTGTTCCAGGACCCGCAACTGGACGTCGTCCCAGGATGGGTCTACCTCCAGGAGCCTCCCCTGTTCCTCTCCCTTCAAGGCCGAGAGGGCGCTGGAGGGCGAAAGCAGGAAGAAGTCAAAACCTTGCTCCGGGTCTGGGGCTTGGCCTCCTTGAATCTGAAGTCCCCAAAGGCAAGGCGGCGACTCCTGAATCGCGGAGCGCAGGGCCTCGGTATCGCCGGAGAGCCCAGCCGGGACCACCAGGGCCTCCGCCCCCGCTTCCAGCGCTGCCCCGATCGCCTTCTTGTCCAGAGAAGGCATTGTGACCAGCAGCCCCATAGTGGGGCCCTTGGCCTTAGGGGCAGCCGCCCCGAACCCCATTCGGGTCGCTTCGAACCCCGCGACCCGCTTCAACCATTCACGTAACTTGTTCAACAGCGTACTCCCTATCTCTTGGGTATGAGAGTATAGGATGTAAGCAGTAGTGTCAAGACGCACTACCTTTCACCGCACATGTCTCCTAGCGCGGCCTCCGGCCGCAACCAAATTGGGGCAGGCACGATTCTCGCCAAACGCGCAAATCCTGCGGGGTAATAGTCTAGCGAAGGTGCATGTGGCGGCGTAAGGCCCAGCGAAAGCTCATGAAGGCTTGGGCATTTCACAGAAGGAGGATGTGTCTCGCGTAGCGGCGGACGGCCCTGTCCGCCATCCCGCCCCGAGAGCATAACTGTTGGGTAACGAATCTCCCGACGGTCGTCCGAGCCCCGACTGGCGGAGGAAGCCTATCCGCCTTCAAGGATTCGATTATTCTGACCCCAACTACGTTTACTCCGTGAGCCTCTGTGCACGCCAGCCGCTCCAGCCCTACTCGGACAAATCCCTGGCCGGCATGGTCGTCGAAGCCTTACTTTTCAGGGCCGGGGAGAATCACTGGCGGGTTTACGCGTACTGCCTGATGCCCGACCACCTGCATCTGGCGCTCTCGCCGGTAGTTGGAAAGGGAAGCCTTCCTAGCCTGATCCAGGGGTTCAAGAGCTACACTACCCGAATGGCGTGGAAACTCGGGCGCCAGGGCATCCTCTGGCAGCGGAGCTATTATGATCATATCGCCCGCCGGGAAGAGGACGTGACGGCCATTTGTCAGTACATACTGTCGAATCCGGTACGGAAGGGCCTGGTGAGCGACCCTGCCAAATGGCCGTGGTCTGGAATGCCGCATCCGGTACCAGGG
>JAUYDP010000467.1 GCA_030691805.1 Dehalococcoidia bacterium
GGAAGGAGCGCCCGCCCGGGTGGACGTAGCCGGGGACGATGACCAGGCCCGTCCCCCCCTTGGCCCGCTCGATCTGGAAGGCCTTCTCCCTATCAGTGAGATAACCGTCCCTGGTGGACAGGTTGGTGCTGGTGGCTGGAAAGACCAGCCGGTTCTTCAGGGTCATTCCGGCGATCTGGGTGGGTTCAAGAAGCTTAGTGAAGGTCATTCAGTGACATCTCCCTGTGCATTGATACTAGGAAGGCAGGACAGTGAGTTGTTATGGCTTGGGCCGCTTGAAATATAGAGTGTGGCGCTTTACATCGGTGTTTCCGCATCCGACCATCTCCCATCCCTCTTCTCCAAGCGTCGCAATGGTCTTGGCGATCTCGAGCGCTTCTTTCCCCTTTATCTCTGTCAGGTGGCACCCGTCCGGTGCGAAGTGCCAAAGTGCGGGATATTCCGGCAGCAGATGCCGGCTACTGGATGCCTGTCCCACACCCACTACAGCACAGTATTCCCACTTTTGCATGTCCTTACTCCTTTCGAGGCGTGTTGCTAGGCTATACTTGCAGTGGCACCGTCGTCAGCCAGAGGAGGCGGATAATCCTTGCGTACCGGCACGGTAGCGGATTCGGCGGCCTTCAGGTTGGATGCTTTCTCCACGGTGACTCTGGTCAGACCAACTGGCCTCTGCATATTAGCGTAGGTTACACAAGCGGCCCCGCCCCGGGCTAAAGCCATGGGCTGAGAAGCCAAAGCCCACTGAAGGGGCTAAGGGCGGATTCCCGGTGGCCGATTTGGTCTTGCCTACCGCCCTTTTCCTGACTCAGCCGCTACAAGACTCGGATTATGGCCGGCTCGGTATAGTTTTTCCTCCAGCCTTTTCATCTATTGGACCACCCTCTCCGGTTGATCGCCCTGCAATCTCAGTAGCACGGACTAAATGATAGAACCGCGCCCAGTAGGTCCTATTTCTATCCCCCGTTCTCCTTCCGGACCCAGCCCCTTGTAGCGGGCTTCGGCTTCTCAGCCCATGGCTTTAGCCCGGGGCGGGGCTGCTCCAGCCTCAAGCTTCTTGTGGTGGCCGCTGGCACCGACTGGATTCTCCCGTACGATTCCAAGCTGTCTCTTTAGCTCTCCGTGCAGAGAGCAGTAACTTTCAACGCTGATGACCTGCCGGCGAGCCAATTTGGCCCTTTCCGCTCATCGTATAACCGAACCCCACTGTCACCGCTGGAATAATCAGATACGTCAGCCCTATATCCATGACATAGTCTACCAGGCTCATCTTCATAGGCCCTTCCATAAACATGAGAAGGTCCAGCGCCAGGCTAATGGCAAGCTAAATGATGCCAACCGCGATTCCCTCTCGCAGGAAGCCCACCCGTAGCTTTCTAAAGTACAGAGTAGGGAACAATACCGCGAAGATGGATATAACGACGGGCATGATGGACTCGAATAGCGCCGGCGTTGAGGCCTTAAGAGGGAAGATCAGAAATGAAACCACGAAGGGTATGAGCCAAACCAGGAATCCAAAAAGGAGGACTGCTCGAAGGGATTTGATCCCCATCATCTTAGCAAGACCGGCAGAAGATTCCCAACCTATATCTCCCTAGCCACCTTAGACGCGTCATGTATCGCCTGATACGCCCGCCGGGGCTCCACGCAATCGCCGGCGGTGTAAACCTCCGCCACCCTGGACTGGAGGGCGGGAAGGAGGGTCTGGTTGGGCTTGGCTCCTACGGCGATGATAAGGCTGTCGGCGGGGATGGACTCCTGGATGCCGCCTTCCTTGCTCACCACCAGAGTGCCGTTCTCCAGTTTCTCGGCGATGGTGCTGGGCATCATGCGGACTTTGTGCTCGGCCAGCCTCTGCATCAGCCCCATACGGTCGAAAGGTGGAGCATCGGCGGCGATGCGCTTGAGCATCTCCACGATGGTGATGGTCTTCCCCTGGGCTGCCAGCCACTCGGCCACGCCAACACCGACCAGGCCTCCCCCAATTATCACCACGTTCTGGCCAACCTGGACCTTCTTTCGTAGCACGTCCCAGGCCAGGAAGGCGTTGCTCTTCCCGCGAAAGATGGGCGGCATAGCCGGAAGGGCGCCCGCGGCCAGGATGACGGCATCAGGCTTCTCCCGCTCGACCAGCTCGGCGGTTACCGCCTGATTCATGATGATTCTTGCCCCGGCCTTCCTGGCCTGGATGGCCAGGTACTTATAAGCCTCGGCCAGCCGGTGGCGGAAGGGAGGGATGGAGGCCAAGGCGAGCTGCCCTCCGAGGGAATCCGATTGCTCATAGAGGGTCACTTTATGGCCCCTAAGAGCGGCTACCCTCGCTGCTTCCAGGCCTGCCGGGCCCCCGCCGACTACCATTACCCGTTTGGATTTAGCCGCCGGATGTATAGCGAAAGCCGCCTCCTGGGCGGCAGCCGTGTTTACGGTGCAGCGGACCGGCTCATGGGCGAAGATCTTCTCGAAGCAGGTATTACAGAGGACGCAGGGGGTAATGTCCTCCAGCCGGCCCTCTTGGATCTTCTTCGGCAACTCCGGGTCCGCGATTAATGGCCGGGCCATTCCCACGAAGTCCACGGCCCCTTCTCTCAAAGCCTCTGCTGCCGATTCAGGGGTGGTTAGCTGATAGGCCATGATAACTGGCACTTTCAGAAGCTTTTTGAAGCGCTTGGACAGCTCTGTCCAGTTCCCAATGGGCACGTCCATGGTGACGGCCGGGATGCGAGACTCGTGCCAGCCGATAGTCAGGCTGATGGCATCTGCCCCTGCCTCGGCGGCCATCTGGGTCAGGCGGATATTGTCCTCCACCGTGTTGCCCTCTCCGGGCAGCAGGTCGTCGGCATTCATTCGAGCCAGGAGGGGGAAATCTCCCCCAGTCTTCTCTTTGATGGCTCGAATGATCTCTACCAGGAAGCGGGCCCTACCAGCCAAGTCGCCCCCGTATTCGTCGGCGCGGTGGTTGGAATAGGGAGAGAGGAAGGAGGCAATCAGGTAACCGGTAGACGCCGAGAGCTCCACGGCGTCAAATCCTGCGGCCTTGGCGCGGACAGAGGCAGAGGCAAAGGCCTGAACCATGTCCCGCACCTCTTGGGTGGTAAGCTCCCGGGGTGTACCCCGGGGGATACGGGGGGCGATGGCCGAGGGCGCCACGGGCTGCGTGCCCAGTATCTCCGGGAATGAATACCTGCCAACATGCATGAATTGGAGCATGGCTTTAGCGCCGGCGGCGTGGATCTCGTCCACCAGGGCCCTCCATCCGGGGATAAACTCGTCCTTATCGGCGCCCATTTGCTTGAAAAACCCCCTACCGGAGATATGAGGATAGGCCCCACCTACAGTGATAAGGGCAGCCCCGCCCTTGGCCCTGGTCACCAGGAAGTCCCGGTAAGGCGTGGAAATAGAACCGTCGTCCTCGTCCAGCCCCACGTGCATAGCTGTCTGGATAAAGCGGTTCTTGAGCGGCATCTTGCCGATGCGCCCTGGCTCAAATAATTTTGCGAATGTATCCGTCATCTCGCCTCCTTAGTTTTGCAGGTCAAGCCCTTGGCTTTGAGAGTGTTGAATTACTTCCGTAGTCGGCATTGGGGACGCCCCCGACTACGGGACCAGGTCTTGTTCAACAGTCTCTTGCTTTTCCGCGCAGGGAACGGCGCTTGGATAAGCTCTCTATAGCATAGAATAAGACGTGCCTATACTAACATTCTTGGCTGGTTTTGCCAACACGCCCCACGCCCCCTTGATCGCCTACCTTCGGGGCGCCAGACACAGCCACCTTGCCACCCTGGCGAATTAGGACAGCGATGGCAGTCTAGATAAGGCCTATTCGATAGTCCATCTATCACCAAGGATAGGGCTTTCCTTGAGGTTCACCTCCACCTCCAGCATGGTCCCGCATCCTGGACAGGCGAACTCCCGCAGAACGAACCGGGGGCTGGGGCCATGGCGATTGATGGCCGGACCGGCGGCGGTGAGGGGGCGCTCTGTCAACCTGGCCCGAAGCTTAAAATTCTGCGACGCCGGACCAAGGGAATAGCCGCAGCGCCGGCAGAATACGTTGCCCTGGTCCAGAAAGAGCGGTTCGTCAAAGGGGTGTCCACCGCCGCGTGGGGTCTGCCGAGGATTCGTACCCGGAGACCGAATCCGGCATAGCTCTTCGCGCCTTTTGTTGGTGGCTTCCAGGCTGGTTGAGATGCTGGTCCCTTCGCCGGACAGCACTACCCCATAAATCCGCTCCGCCCATTCACGGGAGACCAGCCCGTTTAGAACGTCCGCCAACACCAACTGGGGATCCCTATCTATTGGGTCGCCGAAGCCGCCTCCTCCGGGGAAGGCGCAGAGGGTAACGTCGTTGGGTCCCAGCCGGGTCCGGGCCATGGCGGGGAGGGCATCCAGGTCTCCCTCCAGGTCCTCCAGGCTGGCGGCCACCTTCCCCCGTCGAAACACCTCCCAGAGGTTGGAGTTTCTCTTGATCGCCATGTAGCAGGTCCCGCCTGGGTAGCCCCCGGATATGCCCGCAGAGGCTGGCGCCTCACCACCGAAGGAGAAGAGGGTGGAATCCAGGGGACGGGGCGTATCGTAGGGCACGAAGGCCCGCTCCCCGCCTACCCCGCCCCTGAACCGGCCCGGCCCGCCGGAATCCGGGGTCTGCCGCCGGTAGAGGTAGAGCATAGGGAAGAAGTGCTCGTTGGTCTCCACGTTGGCGATGACGCAGGCCAGCGATGATAGGAAGCCACCGGAGTCAATGCCGTCTTTGTAGGTACGAGCGCCCGTCCCTCCGGCCATGGAGTCAACGATAACCGTGGCGAAAGGCTCCTGCCTCTGGTTGGTCCCGCCGAGGTTCTGCGCCAGGTAGGATCCCATCCAGACGGCCATAGCGTGGTCCCGGTACTGGGGGCTGGCGGCCATCATCTTGCCGATACAGGCGTTGATGCAGGCGCGGGCAGCCCATCCTGCGCCCATGGGGGCGATGCTCACTCCCGCGGGCCAGGCGGCGTCTACCACGGTCCCAGGCCGGGAGAGAAGGGTGACGGCGCGCCATAGTCCGGCCGGCGTCCATGGCATATCGTAGCAGAGGAAGGGCAGCAGATTCGCCATGATGTTGCCCCGGAGGCCTCCCAGGCAGCAGTTAATCAGGGCGGGGGCCTGCTCCGCGCTCTCCCGGAAGTCGAAGGTGATCCGGTCGCTCGCCTTGGTCATCTCCAGCCGAACTGGGTAGACCTTGTCCTCGATGCCGTCGTGCTCGATGAAGGTGACGTGGCGCCAGACGCCATCCGGCAGGCCCCGCAGGCGCTCCCGGAAACGCTCCTCCACGTAGTCTATCATCTGAGCCATGGCTCCCAGGGCGGTCTCCAGGCCGTTTCGGGTGATGAGATCCCTAATACGGGCTTTGGCCACGTTGTTAGCAGCGATCTGCGCCCGCAGGTCCAGGCCTACCAGCTCTGGGGTCCGGGAGCGGCGCAGGTATTCCCGCTCGATGTCGCGGCGAAGCGTCCCGCCCTGCACGATCTTGATGGGCGGGATGGGGGGCGCCTCTTCATAAATGGAACGGGCGCCCACGGTGACGCTGCCCGGCGCTGGGCCACCGACGTCCACCTGATGCACAGTGCAGCCGCACCAGGCAACCAGCTTCCCTTCCCAGTGCACCGGCGCCACGCAAGTGATATCCGGCTGGTGCAGGGCGCCGACGTAAGGGTCTCCGGTCAGAAACATATCGTCTTCACCGATGCCGGGGTTATCGCCGTATTCCTGAAGGATGTGCTGGACGATGAGGTCCTGCACGGAGGCGTGCGCCGAAATATAGACGCCTACCAGCAGCATCTCTCCATCGGCGGTTAGCAGCCCCGTGTTGAAGTCGTAGGCCTCCGTGGCCACGGGGGAGCCGGAGATGCGGCGTATGGTGGCCCCCGCCTCGTCATTAATGGCCCACAGGCGGTGGCGAAGCACCTCGAAGGTTATAGGATCAATGGGTCGCGTCTGCTTGCTCAACCTCGCACCGCCTTCAACCACCTGGCCTTCTGCTCCTTCTGCACCACCGGGTCCGTCCTCGGGAAGCGGGCGACGAACTCCCGCCGGAAGCCGTCGAAACATCCGGCCAGGATCGCCTCCCGTGCCTTCTTCATCAGGTCCAGGGTGAACCAGAGGTTATGGATAGTGGCCAAGCGATATGCCAGGAGTTCCTGGCACTTGAACAAGTGGTGCAGATAGGCCAGGGAGAAGCTCCGGCAGGTGTAACAGCCGCAATCCTCCTGTATCGGCCCGCTAGGAGTGCGGAAGCGGGCATTGCCAATATTGACGCGGCCATCGAGGGTAAGGAGGGCGCCGTTTCTGGCGATGCGGGTCGGTAGCACGGAATCGAAGGTGTCCATTCCCCGGGCAATGCCCTCCAGTAGGTCCTCGGGCGAGCCGACGCCTAACAGGTGGCGGGGCTTCGCCTCCGGCAGGCAGGCCACGGTCTCCTCGACCATGGCCATGGTTACCTCTTTGGGCTCGCCCAGGCTGAGGCCCCC
>JAUYDP010000295.1 GCA_030691805.1 Dehalococcoidia bacterium
TTGCGACTAATCGCGGCGATCTCCTCGCCCGCTTCGTGGTGAACGCCGCCGGACTTTATGCGGACCGCGTAGCGGCCCTGGCCGGGGAGGTAGACTTCCGCCTTTCTTTTGCCAAAGGCCAGCTTCTAATCCTGGACAAGAGGGTTAGCAGCCTGGTCAATCACACCGTTTGCTTCGTGCCGGCCCCTAACCGGGTGCAGTTCGTCTCTCCCACCGCCGATGGCAACATTATGGCTGCTGGCACGTATGAGAAGACCGGCGACCGCACCGGTTTTGCGACTACGCGGGAAGGTCTGTCCCAGGTGATGGCCAAGGCCAGAGAGTTGGTGCCCGTCCTCGGCCCTCAGGACGTTATTGCCGCCTTTGCCGGACTGCGTGCTACTAATAGCCGTGACCCGGATGACTACATCATCGAGCCACATTCGGCGCTCCCTCAGCTCATCAACGTGGTAATTTGCCCTCCCGGTCTAACTTCCTGCTTTGGGGTGGCCAGAATGGTGGTTGGGATACTGGGCGAACAGGGCCTTCGACTAGAGGAAAGGACTGACTTCCAGCCGCGCCGGCCTGCCATCCGCCGGTTCGCCGAGATGGAGGTGGGTGAGAAGGCAACTATGATAGTCCGAAATCCTTCCTACGGACACATCGTCTGCCGCTGTGAAACGGTGACAGAAGCGGAGGTGGTGGAGGCCATCCGCCGGGGAGCCACCACGGTGGATGGGGTGAAGCGGCGTACTCGGTTAGGGATGGGGAGGTGCCAGGGGGGCTTCGATACGCCACGAGTCCTATCCATCCTGTCCCGAGAGCTGGGAGTCCCCGAGGAGGACATTTGCAAGGGAGGACCCGGCTCAAATATCGTTCCCATTCGCAGCAAGGCGCTGCTAGCGGGTGCACCTGGAAGCGCCGGCGTCCCGCCGGTCCTACCGATCTCCCGATGAAGGGTTAACCATGGGACCACACAGAAGGATTCAGTCCGTCCTAACGTCAGCCACGAGAAGCTTGGGACTTGAGCAGGCCCGCCCCGGCCCAAAGCCATGGGCTACAAAGCAGAAGCCCACTGAAAGGGCTGATGCCGTACAGGCGGGGACGGGGAGGAGCATGACTCTGGAGCAGTCCCGCACCAAGTCACGATCCTCGCTATCTGACGCCCATTCCCACAGCTTGCCTTCCGGTATCCTCCTGCGCGGTGGTTTTAGCCTGTTATGAGTTCCCATCCCGACCTGGCGGTAATCGGGGCGGGTCCAGCGGGATTGGCAGCGGCCATCAGCGCCAAAGAGGCGGGGATGGCCAGCGTGGTAGTGCTGGAACGCGCCGAGAGGCCGGGGGGCATCCTCCAACAATGCATCCATACCGGCTTTGGCCTCCAGTACTTCGGAGAGGACCTGACCGGGCCGGAATACTCAAGACGTTTCGTGCAGAAGGCCCGCGATCTGGGGATTGAGCTGGTTCAGGACACTTCGGTTTTAGAGCTAACCCCCCAAAGGCGTCTGGTGGCAGCCGGTAAAAAGGGGCTCTCCATCATAAACCCCTTGGCCGTAGTCCTGGCTATGGGTTGCCGCGAGCGCACCCGCGCCTGGGCCTCTATTCCCGGCAGCCGTCCTACCGGAGTCTTCACAGCAGGCACGGCCCAGCGCCTTATAAACATCGAGGGATACCTGCCGGGGCGGAGGGCGGTCATTCTCGGGTCCGGAGACATTGGGATGATCATGGCCCGGCGGTTGGTCCTGGAAGGGTGCCGGGTTGAAGCGGTTGTAGAGGTCCTGCCCTACCCCAGCGGGTCTCCCCGCAACGAGGCACAATGTCTGCGTGACTTCGGAATCCCGCTATTACTGGAACACACCGCCATCGAGATTCATGGCCGGGAGCGGGTGGAGGCAGTCACCATCGCCCAGGTCAATGGTGAGAGACGCCCAGTGCCCGGCACAGAGCAGCGGTTGGAGTGTGATACACTTCTGCTCTCCGTAGGCCTGGTGCCCGAGACAGAGCTGGCTTTCATGGCCGGGGTTAAGCTTGATTACACTACCGGCGGCCCTCTGGTGGACGATAGAATGGAGACCAGCCTGCCAGGAGTTTTCGCCTGCGGCAACGTGGTCCATGTCCACGACCTGGTGGACTATGTGACGCTGGCCGGCGCAGCGGCCGGCACCGCAGCCGCCTCCTACGTGCAGAATAGCGGCGTGCCAAGGGGAGACTCGATTCCCGTCGAAGCCGGCCGTAACATCCGCTACGTAGTCCCTCAGGCTGTCAGGGGTGGGCAGGACGTTACATTATACTTGCGCGTAGCGGAGCCGGAAGAAGACGTGGAGCTGCGGTTGGGGCCGGGGTTGGTCCGCCAGAGATACAAGAGGGTGCGCCCCAGTGAGATGTTGAGAATCGAGCTTCCCGCCCAGTCCCTCCAGAGCTTGAACGGCCGGTTGACGGTATCCTGTGAAAAGAGGCGAAAGTCCAGTGCCTAGTCGAGAGGTCCTCTGTCTGGAGTGTCCGCTGGCCTGCCATATGGAGGTCTCTATCAACGAAGAAGGGGCTATCCTGGAATGCCTTGGCGCCCGCTGCAAACGCGGCTTGCCTTACGCCCGCCAGGAGATAAAATCCCCTAAACGCGTCCTTACGGT
>JAUYDP010000323.1 GCA_030691805.1 Dehalococcoidia bacterium
TGATGCCGAACCGTCCATAATCAAGGGCGACGGATTTGGTGATCTGCACCACGCCCCCTTTGGCGGCCATATAGGCGGCGAAGGCCGGAGAACCGGTCAAGCCCGCCGCCGAGGCGGTGGTGATAATCACGCCACCTCCCCTGGCGATCATCTCAGGAATGGCGTACTTGCAACCTAGAAACACCCCTTTTAGGGTGACATCTATGGTCCTGTTCCACTCTTCTTTGGTTGTGTCCACCAGGGGGCGGTTCAGCGGCGCCCAGTAGGCGTTGTTGTGGAGGATGTCCAGGGAGTCGAATTCTTGAAGGCAACTCTGTACCAGGGACTGGACCTCCGCAGCATTGGCAACGTCCACCTGGAGGAAGATAGCAGACCCGCCTTCCTGCTGGACCAAGCGGGTGGTCTCCACGCCTCCTTCAGGGTTAATGTCCGCCACCATAACCCTGGCCCCTTCCCTGGCGAAGAGAACGGCGGTTGCACGCCCGATTCCGGAGCCTGCTCCCGTCACGATTGCTGTCTTGCCCTCAAGTTTCATGGCCCTCTCCGGTGCTATATCATGCCTTTCTGGCGCGCCTTGACGACTAGCTCCGGCTCCGACCACCACTTCTCTACCCCCAGGTCCTCGGCCACGGTATTGGCGGCCAGGTAGCCGGGTCCGAGGATGATCAGCCCGCCAGGATGACAGGATGCCCCGCCCACGTAGAGGTTGGGTATAGGAGTGCGGTTCTGTGAGCAATCCTCGTTGGGCCGCAGGTATCCCATCTGGAGCGGGGCGTAGGCCCCTTGTTTGACGGACCCCTCTACCATATCTGCGAACTTGTTTTGGACGTCCAGGGGCGTCGCCACGTATCTCCAGAGGACGTTGTCCGGGTTGATGTTAGGGGCGTATCTTCCCAAGGTGGCCACGAATTGATCGGCTATCTCCTCCTTACGGAGGTAGCTGTACCATTTCTCGGGGTTGCCCTCCAGGTGGAAAGGGGCCATCATGGAGAGCATGCCGGTGTGGCGATTGGTGGGGGCCTGGCTTGGGTCGTGGACCGTAGGGAAGCAGCAGTTGTAAGCGGGACTACCTAGCTCGCCTCTGGCGATGCCATCCCAGTGCTCTATGAGCTGCTGGCTACTCTCGTACCCCAGGATGTAGATCATGGAGTCGTCTATGCCCGAAACCTTAAACCTGGGCGCCTCTTCCATGGCCAGGTGCACTTCCAGCAGGCTCCATTTCTCCCACTGCCAATCATCAATCCTGTCCAGAAAGTCGCGGCCCAATTTATCGGCGCCAACCAGGGACTTGAAGGTCTGGTGAGGGTCTAGAGTGCTGATAACGGCCTTATTGGCCCGGATGACGGTCCCATCCTTCAGCTCTACGCCTTTAGCCGCGCCGTTCTCGAGTATTATTCGTTGGATATTCATGCTACCCCGGACAGTACCCCCATTCTGGAGGATGATCTTGTTCATGGCCTGGGCCAGCATGTGGGAACCGCCTTTTAGAAGGCGGTAGCTGTTTATACGGTTGAGGTAGATAAGGGCCAGGTAGCCTACCCCTTCAGTGTCGTACTGGAGTCCCCAGTGGCAGGCGGCATAGAGCATGAGAAGTCTAACCTGGTCTGACTCGAACAAGTCGAATACTATGTCCTTAGGGCTCTTCTCAGACAAAGCGAGAATCTCCCTTCCGACTTCAGTCGCCTCTAGCTTGGCGGCCTGCTCCAGGGCCGAGAGGGGCGGAATATACGTAGCGGGCGCCAGGAAATCATCCATGTAAGTCTGGAGCCTGGGATAGAAGTCCCGGTAGGCATCGGCGTCTTTTTTAGAGAACTGGGAGAAGGACTGGAAGGTCTTCTCCGGGTCGGTGTAGACGCAAATGGCTCTTCCATCGGGGAAGGGTAGTGCGAACTGAAGAGAGGGGTAAGCGTAGTGGCAGTTGTACTCCTGCTCCAGCTTTAGGTCTTGGTAGACGGGAGAGTAGTCCACCATCATGTGATAAATGGAATGGGTGTTATGGGCGAATCCCCCGGTGGTTATCTCCTCGGTAGCCAGGCCTCCTCCCACTTCCAGCCTCCGATCGAGGAGCAGCACCTTGAGCCCGGCCTTGGCCAGGTATGCTCCCGCCGTGAGGCCGTTGGGCCCGGCCCCGATTATTATCACATCATAGTCTGGCATCTTTTCCCTCCAAAAAACAATGAGCTATTTCTAGTAGCTTCGCCCTTTGTCCGCCCAGGGCTTGCCCAGATTCAGGTCTTCGGCGATGGCCTTATAGCAAGCATAGCCCTGGCCGCCGCTGGCCGTATGGAAAAGCCCCCAGGCCGAGCCGGTAGCAAAGAGGCGCTCGATGGGGGTCCGGTACCGGGCGAACTCGGCGATTGGCCGCACCTTGCCTCCCTGTCCTGGCAAAGCGTCAATAACCGCTTGATTGCCCGAAGCCAGATTGATAAGCCGGGAGGCGGTATCATAAGGGGTGAGGTGGTCTGTGCCGATGACGTTATCCCAGTTCATGTTGGGAGCGTATTGCTGCCATTCCCGAATGATATCCTTGGCATGCTGTCTTTTGAAAGCCATCCATTCCCGTTCCGTGAGCGCCCATGAGGGCAGCACATGCTGCTCCGTTAGACAGGTATGCTTCCCATTCGGCGCCCGCATGTCGTCGGTGCGGGACTGATGGCTTACCACTACTAACATTCCCTCGGCGTCCGGGGTCTTGCCGAGACGGCGCTCGTAGGATTCAGTGATCATCTTTCTTAAGTTGGTGCTCGCCAGCATCACCCACTGGGCATCATTGATACCGGGATTGGACCTCTCGGCCTCCTGGTAAATGGGCAATTTATGAAGCGCCCAGGTATACCAGGTGATGCAGGTCAGCGTATCCTCCAGGCTATCCACGCGCTTGAGGATCTTCTGGCTGATATGGTCTGGGCCAATAAGCTTAAAAGCCAGTTGGCGGGGGTCAACGCCGCTGACAACCAGTTGTTTGGCCTCAATTTCCGTGCCATCGGCCAGGCGAATGCCCCTGGCCCTGCCGTTCTCAATTAATATCTTGTCAACATGCGATTTTGTGACGAAATCGGCGCCGTTTTCCAGGAGAACCCTCTGGCACGCGTGGGCCATATTGTGGGTGCCGCCCTTGATGTAGCACATGGCGGTGCCTCCCACTACCGTCGAGAAGAGGCTCATAGCGCTGCTGACTTCGGTGATAGTTCCCACCGCCTTCAAACGCCGGATAGTCATAAGTTGCATGGCGACATTATCCCACAACTCTCGGACCGCTCTATCGGCGGATAGTTGCATCCATGTGTGGTCAAAAAGGGCATCGGGACGCTTAATGTAGGCTTGGGCCCAACGATCTACCGGATCTGGTTGGTCAGGGGGCGGTGGTGGGGAGAAGAAGGTCTCCACGAACGCCTGATCGAACTCCCCCCCGGGCTTGCACATCTCGAACAACTTAAGGTAGGTGTCGGCGTCTCTTTGGGAGGTCTGGGCCAGGATCTTGGCGGTCTTTTCCCCGGTGGGGTCGAAGCGGTGCTGGTAAATGCCAACGGACTGCTGGTCTTCTTTGGTAATGACCGATAGGGTCATAGGATGGTATCCAAATCTGGCCCCTTTCTCTTCGAGATCGGGGAAGTCTTCCTGGATAGGCCGGAAGTACCATTCGTACATTGTGGTGGCATGGGTATCAGAAACGAAGCCGCCGGCGGCCCCTTCGGCCGTCGCCAGGCCTCCGCCAAGCTCATGGCGGCGTTCGAAGATGCCGACCTTCATGCCGGCGTACTTGGCCAGGTACATGGCGGTGAAGAGCGCCTTTGTTCCTCCACCGATAATTACAGCATCGTAGGTTGCATCAGCCATCTTTTTACCTCTCTAGACCTCCGGAAATAACGCCCTTTGGCGGTTACAGGTTTGCAATCTAGCAATAGGGTTTGACAGGAAAGAGCAAGTTGTGCCAGCTTAATGGAGAAAGGACTCCAATTATCGGCCTCCCAGCCAACTATAGGCAATAACCAGCTTGTTGTTAGATTATATACAACATAAGCACATTGTTTGTCAATAAATTGACAAACCCCCCCATATGTGATATAAAAAGCGCATTCCTAAGTTTAGTTTGTTAAGCGGTAGGTGAGCTATGTCAAAAGAACTTGCCAATCTGTTAGCCGATCTGGACGAGGACGGGGTGCTGTCCGCAGTCAAGGAGAGATTGGGAAATGGGGATGATCCCCTCAAACTGGTGGAAGAGTGCCGGGCGGGCATGGCCGTAGTGGGGGAGCGGTACGAGAGAGGCGAATACTTCCTATCGGACCTGGTCATGTCTGCTGAGGTATTCAAGAGCGCCATAGAGATCATCGAGCCGAGACTGAAGGGGGGCATGGCGGCAAGCAGCAAGGGGACGGTTGTTATGGGCACGGCCCATGGGGACATCCATGATATCGGTAAGAACATCGTGACGGCCATGCTCCGGTGCTCCGGGTTCCTGGTCCATGACCTGGGGGTGGACGTGCCTCCCCAGGCCTTCGTGGATAAGGTCAAGGAGACGGGGGCCAAGGTGGTGGGGGTATCGGTGCTGCTTACCACCAGCTTTAACAGCCTTAAACAGACGGTGGAGGCTTTGCGGGCCGCGGGGGAAACGAAGGTACTCATAGGTGGTGGCCCGGTCAGCGGTATTGTAGTCTCCCATGTGGGCGCCGACGGCTGGGGAAAGGACGCCATGGAGGCGGTGAATCTCTGCAAGAAATACGCGAGGTAGAGCCATGCAGAAGACCATGACATCAGCGGAACGTATCAACGCCGTGGTGGTGCTCCAGGAGCCTGACCGCGTGCCGGTTAGCCTTTACATGGATGCATTTGCCGCCAACCACGCGGGAATAACCCTGGCTGAGTGGGTCTCGGACTATGAAAAGGGCGAGGCGGCTGTAGAGAAGACCTTCGATGACCTTGGCGGATGCGATGCGATGATCCGCACCGGCTGTCCTCACCCTGACGCTTACGCCATTGGAGCGGCTATACGCACCAAGCTCCCCGGGCGGGAGTTGCCACCCGATGCTTTATGGCAGTACGACGAGCAACCCGTAATGACGGTTGAGGAATATGATACCATAATCGAAAAAGGCCTGGGTGCGTTTCGGCTGGGTTACTGGCCTCGCATAGGCATTGACCCGGCCCAGGTGCCAGCGATTGCAAAGGTTGTAGGCGAAAACGCTAAAAAAGGGGTCGAGCGCTGGCAGGGGCGTGGCGTCCAGATATTCCGGGGAGGCTTGATGCTTCTTCCCTTCGACCTCTTCTCCTTCGCCCGGTCAATAAATGAGTTCATCTTCGATCTTTACCGGCGGCCAGAAAAGGTTCTAAAGGCCACTGAAGCGTGTCTTCCTTCC
>JAUYDP010000409.1 GCA_030691805.1 Dehalococcoidia bacterium
TGCGAACTGAGAACTCCTCGACCGCTGTCACCAGGGCTATTGGTCCGAGTCAGATACTGCATATTCCAATTGCCCACGGCGAGGGTAACTACTACGCCGACTCCCAAACCCTGGCTGAACTGGAGGAAGGGCAACAGGTCCTCTTCCGCTACTGCGGTCCGGATGGAGAAGTGACAGATGCCGCTAACCCGAACGGGTCGCTGGGCAATATCGCTGGCATAATGAACCGGAGGGGCAATGTCGTCGGCATGATGCCCCATCCGGAGCGGTGCAGCGAGCCGGAGCTGGGGGGGACGGACGGTCTGTATATCTGGAAGTCCGTGCTCGGCGGATTTTAACTTCTCCTCAATAATAGGGGCGTTAGCTATGCTTGGCACTTTGCGAGACAATTTTTTAGGCACGGTCCATAAGTGGTCCGATCGCCCGGCCATCATCTATAACGGCCAAACTTACAGCTACGGTGAACTAAACGACAGGGTTAACCAGTTGGCCAATTACTTCGTGGAGATTGGCGTCAAGAAGGGCGATGTTATTGGGCTGCTTCTAAATAACTGCCTTGAGTTCGCGATAGGTTTTCTGGCCTGTCAGAAGCTGGGAGCAATATCCTCCTGCCTGAACTACCGGTTGTCCGCGGGATCCGTGCAATACACAGTTACTCAAGAAAATCAGAAGGCGTTCATTTTCAACAGTCAGTTCTCCCCAACTGTGACGGAAGTGATGGCCGGCGTGAACGGCTGTCGCTTCGTGTGCGTGGGAGGGACGGGGCTTGAAAAAGCTATTAGCTTCAGTGAAATCTCTAATTACCCTACCGCTGAGCCTCGGGCGGTGGACCTGAGGGAGACGGATATATGTAACGTTATTCATACCTCTGGCACTACCGGCAGGCCCAAGGGCGCTGCGTTTACCAACGGAACGCAGATAATTACCGGCATTCAGTATTGCCTGGGGATAGGGTTGGACCGAGGCCACACAGGCATGAGCCTGGCGCCGGTGGTGGTAGGAGCGGCTACCAACTTCTTTGTGGCATACATCATCCTTGGGGCGGCGCAGGTGATGATCGGTGAGTATACCGCCGAAAAGGCATTGGGGCTGATCGCCAGACACAGAGTGACTGAGACCTTCGCGGTCCCTACCCAGATGTTTCAGATGGCCGAAATCCGGCCGAGTCTGCCAGACCTTGACATAAGCTCGTTACGCCTGGTGGTTAGCGGAGGGTCGGCCCTCTCGCGTGACCTGCTGAAGCGGGTCCGGAGTGCGCTGGGATGCGAGGTCCTAAATACCTATGGCACCACCGAATCATGCACTGCTATCACCTATTGCCACACCGGCTACGACCCGGAGCATAAATGGGAGAGCATAGGGAAGCCCCATTACTTTCAGGAGGTGCGGGTCGTCAGGGTGCGGGAAGATGATGAGTCGGACCCCGAGGACGTGATCATACCTCCCGGCGAGGGGCAGTTAATAAACCGGGGACCGCAATCTATCACGGAGTATTTTTGTACCCCAGATGAAAAGCTGCGGGCAACGGGAGGCTGGCAACTGACAAGGGACCTGGTCAGGGTAGATAGCGATGGTTATATCTACCCGGTTGACCGTATGGACAACGTCATCATTAGTGGAGGCGAGAACATCTACCCTCAGGAGCTCGAGTTCTTCCTGAGTAAGCACCCTGACATAGCTGACGTGGCGGTCTACGGGATAGCTGACACGAAGTGGGGGCAGGTGGTCAAAGCCATAATCGTACGCCGCAGACCGGACCTGACGGAGGATGATATCGAGAGATATTGTCTGGAGACGAGTGAATTGGCCAGATACAAACGACCCAGGGTTGTCGAATTCACGGACTTCATTGCGCGAAACGCCTTGGGGAAGATAGACAGGACCCTGTTCAAGTGACCGACCAATGCGTTCTCTTGAGCCTGCTATAAAGGTTGTTGCTACGGTAACTACTCAGCCACTAAGACACCAAGGCACAAAGAAAGTTATGGAATAGAAGCCTCTTTCAGAGCGTGAATTCGTGTCTTTGTGACTTTGTGGCTGAGTTGTTACAGGAAATCTACGTCTAGGGTCGTGATCTCCTCACAAAAGATGACGGAATCGTCTACTCCTCCCCACGCAGATGATACTGATCCGTGCGAAGCATCTGGGCTGCTCGGATACGCTTCCAAACGGCTCGCTCCTCCCGTTCCTCAGGGGACTTGGGGGCCGAGTGCTGTCTCACCAGTGCTTCGTGCAGCACATAGGCGTACCAGCAGCGGAGAGCTTCATCCACTATCTGGCTCCGGTCCGTTCCCGCATGCTCCTGAATGTAGGTGTCGACCTCCTCCAGCATGTCCGGGTCCACGGTGACGGTGATCCTGGGCTTGATCCTTTGTGCCATGTAGCCTCCTTTCATGACTGCGTACAATGAGTATGACAAGAGCGCATATATCATGCAATCAGCGGCGGCATCCGTCAAGCGCAACAGATTGACGGCATATAGTAATTTTGCTATAATCCCTCCTGTCAGATGATCCGTACCTGCCTGGAATTTGTCAAAGAGGACGGCGAACGAGTTATGCAGGCCTGGCTTGAGGAGATGAAGCTTGATACCAGGGAGCGGGTACGGGCTGCCATAGACAACCGGCTCATATACCTGCAGGCGACAAAGGACCCCGGCCGGCCCCTCGTGGCGCCGCTCACGGGAGGCGATTGCCAGGGCCTCTTTGAAATGCGGTTCAGGATCCAACGGGTGCAGTACCGCCCGATCTTCTTCTACGGGCCAGGCCCGGGGGAACTTACCCTCCTGGCCGGCGCCATCGAAAAGGGCAGGGACCTCCGGCCCAGGTCCGTCTGTCTGATCGCCCAGCGGAGGAAGGCGCTTGCTATGGAGGACAGGAGGTGCGTTCGTGAATACTTCAGTTAGACGGAACTTGCTGGAGAAGCTGAAAAACAAGGTCTACCGGGATGCCTATGTGGACCAAGACATTCGTAACGGCATTGCCTCACAGATCCGCGCCATGCGGGAGAGCCGCGGCTGGACACAAAGCGAGCTGGGCCAGAGAGCAGGAATGGCCCAGGAGACCATCTCGCAGCTCGAGGACCCGGAATACGGCAGGGTGACCCTCGGCACGCTGAAGCGCCTGGCCTCCGCCTTTGATGTGGCCCTGACCGTAAGATTTGCGCCCTTCAGTGGCCTGGTCGCGCGGGTGTCAAGGCTCTCGGCGGACGACCTGGATGTCCCGGATTTCCACAATGACCGCCTGACGGAGGAGCCTCCGCAACGCCGCATCGCCGTGCGATAACGCCGTTATCAAAAACAAAAGGTCCCCGTAGTGGAGGCCTTCTTGTTTCTGGCGGCTGGCCGGCTAAGCCAAAGTTCCCCCGACATTTCACGTTTGGTTAGCTTTGGAAAAAGTGCAGAATTGTTTCCAGAAGGCGGGCCATTGACATTGGCAGCGTATGGCCCTATCATTTAGCTATCCTCCAAACGGGCGGCGGGGGCCATGTAGACATAAACCGCGCATTTGGTCTCAAAGCTAACCCGTACGTGATTTCTCCTCCTTTCAAAAGGGAACTTTGGGTTAAGAGACGTTCACTGTTCCACTTGGCG
>JAUYDP010000427.1 GCA_030691805.1 Dehalococcoidia bacterium
GAACTATAACATGTTACATGGTACTAGTCTTGGGTACTAGTCTTGCACAAGTGGGAGGCTTACTCCCTAACTGCCAAACTCAGACTGAGGCCCGAAGCGGACGTTTGGGAATTATAGATGTTCAATTAAGGTCCCATGAAGCGTTTCTTCACACCTCTTCCCTTCATGGTAGGGGCCGTCTTGCTTATCTCACTCCCGCCCCTGGGGGCGGCCCCACTGACGTCCCAAGGGAATGGAACTACGATTCGTGTCTCCGTGGCCTCCGACGGAACTCAGGGGAATAATGTGAGTGGCTATCACTCTGCTATCTCCGCCGATGGGCGCTACGTGGCCTTCAGGTCAGACGCCTTCAATCTCGTGCCGGGGGATACCAATGGCACCACGGACGTCTTTGTCCACGACATGCAGACAGGCCAGACCACCCGCGTCTCCGTGACCTCCGACGGACCCCAGGGGAGAGACGATTGGTACGAATCGTCTCTCCCCACATTTCCTGGTCTCCACGGGTGTGCGTCAGATTTTTGTGCGGGGGTAGGTCTGCCGAATAAATTCGGCGTTATATTGGCCGGCCTGGCGCCCCCTAACGCCGAATTTATTCGGCAGACGCCGTACCCCCAGGCCACGAGCACAAAATCCTGACGGGCAGGTCTCCACTGAAGTTTCACCATAAGGAATTGGGGGTTGATCCGGGTTTAGGATAGTCTTTTTTTGCCGGTGTCAAAGAGGGTCTTGACACCGGTTTCTTTTTAGACTATAATCTGAACACTAGGTATTGTATAGGAATGCTCAGATAGACCTGGAACAGGCCAGCCGTCTCCGTCAGCAAGTTGCCCGCTTGACCGCCGAGCGCCGGGGAGTGGAGCGGGAGCTCATGAGGCGCCATTGCCTCCTACGGGGCTCTCTCTTGGAGCGGCCCAGGTTCTGCGGCAAGGCCGGCTGCAAATGCACTCGGGGCCAGCCACACCCGCCGAGCCTCTACCTCAGTCGCCTGGTGGAAGGCACAGCCCGACACCTTTTCATTAGGGCATCTGACCACCCTCGAGCCCGGCGGGATGCCTCGGCCTACAGGCAGTTCCGCCAGGCCCTTCGACGCTGGCGGGCCATAGTCAAGGAGCTCAACGAGCTATGGGAAGCCTTGGGGGAGGCTCGGGAGGAGAGCTATCCCTTTGAGTGAGGGGGATGTAGTGATGACCATTGGGTGAGAAGGTCCTCCGCTGGGCGGCCTACACCCGCAACCAGGTGGCGGTGGCAGAAGCCATTGCCCGCAAGGAGTATGAGGACCTGACTCCTACTGGGGTAGGGGTAGTAGACGAGTTCTTCGCCCTGATGGATGAGGTGGGCATCCTGGACCGGCTGGCCGTAGAAGGGGTCTACCAGAGGCGGATGATACCAATGGTCCTCCTGGTGGTCACTTACTGTGCCAGGATCATCTTGGGGTTAAGCTCTCAGAATCAAATGCCCACCCATCTCTTCCGGGATGCGGGACTATTGCGTCGCATAGGCTATACGGCCAGGCATATAGAAGAAGGCTTTTGTCAGCGGGGGAAGGGCCTGATGCGTCCCATCCATAAGAACACGGTGGCCGATGCCCTGGAGCGTCTGAGCCAGGAGGAGTCCGAGGGCATCTATGCCGGGTCGGTGAGGGACCTGGTTAAGGCCGGATTCGTGCCTGACGAGGTCTTCAGCATGGATGGGACGGAGCTGCACACCACGGGGCACTACCCGGGGGCGGGGAGCATCACCAGCACCAAGGAGGTGACGAATAAGTGGGGCCGGACCAGGACGGTCACCTCTACCCGCCATGGATACCTTCTCCTCTCCCTGCGGGGGGTCCAATCCAACACCGTGGTGGTGGCGAAGGTAGGGAAGATCGGGATGGGTGAGCACCCCTACGCCATTGCCCTGGTTAAGGCCGCCAAGGCGGCAGGGGCACGGGTGCGGGTGCTGGTGATAGATGGCCTTTACTGCGTGGGCGATATGCTCTGGAGGCTCAAGCATGAGGAGAAGGTGGACTTCATCGTCCCGGCCGACACTAACATGTGTATCGCCCAGGATGCCCGAGGCTTAGCCCTTCTGAGGGAGGAGGCAGGGGTCGTAGAGGAAGACCAGGAGATAACGGCGGTCGGGCTGAGGGGACTAACCACCTACGACGCCTACCAGCCGCCGGAGGGGACAGGGAGAAGGGGACCCAAGCCCACCCTGAACGCGGTGGTAGTGACCCGCTGGAAGAATGAGGCGGTCCCCCAAGAGGATCAGACTGTGCTGATTACTTCCCTACCCGTCGACCATCCCCTGCGGATAGTAGAGATGTACCGGAAGCGGGCGGAGATGGAGAACAAGCTCCATCGAGAGCTCAAGCAGGGATGGTACATCGAGAGATTCCCCAGTAAGAACCACTTGGCCTGCCTGGCCCACATCTTCCTAACCCTTACCCTCTACAACGTGGCCTGCGCCTACAAAACGAGACGGGGCCAAGAACTGGCCAACCGGGGCATTCGCCGACTGCGGGCCGAGCATCTGGGCGGTGCGGCTTGGGTGCTGGTGGTATATACCAAAACGGAGTACGGACTCTTCGACGTGGAGGAGTTCGCTCACCTCTCGGGCAATCCCCCCCAGCGCTTTCACCGCTATCGCCCCTAAAAAAGGACCCCTGCCTTAGGATAATGTTCCCTTTTTCCGGCGGCGCCAGCAAAATGGGCGTTCAAGGCCCTTCCCCCCACACCTATCCCCTCCAGACTTAAGCCGGAATACCTCCATCCAGGCCCGACTCGAAGTTTAATCCGCATTTCTACAAAAGCCGGGCCCCCACCCCCACCTTATGGTGAAACTTCAGGGTCTCCACTTCCCTATTGACATCATGGGCTTCATATGCTACCATTTACGTCATACGTCGCTCACACGTCTGGATGGCACGACAGAAGGCATTCCAGCGCGGAAGATATTCTCCATACTTTCTTATTATTCCTATGTATACTTTGTTAACATGCAATACGCTCTCAGTCACGTAAAGCGGGTTACTATACATAAGCGGCTGGGAAGATGAACGGGCAGCGGGAAAGGAGGTGACGAAAAGAGTACTCAACCGCTTCTTAGAGGCTTCAGCTAAGTCATACATCAAATCGTTCGGAAGGAGGCTAAAACAGAATATGAGACTACCCGTATCAAAAGAGATAATGATCTCAATCCTGGTGGTTGGCTTCATTGCCGCCATGGTGGCGCTGGCCGGGCCTACACCTACCTCGGCCTTGCCCGATTACACAGCCAAGACGGGCCAGGCCTGTGGCGTTTGCCACGTGAACCCGGCCGGCGGCGGAGCGTTGACGCCTAGAGGTCAGGCATTCGCGGCCATCGCGACCCATGCCACTGATCCCGCCGGCGCCTTCACCCAGTCGGGTGCGGCGGCTCAGCCAACAGCTACAGCGGCTGCACCGGCGGCCAGTCCAACAGCGGCTGCCAAGCCGGCGGCCAGCCCGACGACAGCGCCAGCGGCCAGCCCAACGGCGGCGGCTAAGCCGGCAGCTAGTCCGACCGCTGCTGCCGCCCCTGGAGCTCTGCCCCGGACAGGTGGCTTCCCCGTAGCGCCTCTGGCCGCGGGTGGCGGTACCTTCCTGGCGGCCCTGGGATGGAGCCTGCGAAGACTGCTCAAGCGCTAGCCTTATACCAGGCGAATCAAGGAGAGGCCACCCAATTCCGGGTGGCCTCTCCTGTTCCAAACACAAAGATACTGTTCATGATCTATTGTAACTACTCAGGTCGGTTCCTGACAGGATTTGCAGGATGAACAGGAGTGCTTGGCGCCGGGATGATGTGCGCGGCGGGTAATCGGTGAGCGGCGTGCCGCGCCGCCGATGGGGCTACG
>JAUYDP010000008.1 GCA_030691805.1 Dehalococcoidia bacterium
CGGGCTTCCAGCGCCCCACTTCTCCAGATAGGTCTTGGCGGGCAAGACGATATCCGAATACATACTCCACTCACTCAGGTGGGTGGTGTGGTGCACAACGAACGGGACCTTAGCCAGCACCTCCTCCCAACGGTTACTGCTTGGGGCGGAGAAGGCCCAGTTGTTCCACCAGCCCAGCGCCATCTCGATGGGATAAGGGAATTCCTTCAGTATATTGTCAGCGGCGTTGTTGGTGATTACGTCGGCGTACGGGAACTTTTTGGTCCCTTTTTCGTCTATTCGGGGCTTCTTGGTCGCTGACTTGGCCAGATCGTCCTGCGCGGTCTCTAGAAGCTCTGGGGATAGGTTAACGCTAGAGTAATGGTTGGTACCGCCCTTGACGTCCACGCTTCCCACCAGACCGTTCAGGGCATAGATGGCGTAGGAGTTATAGGTGCCGTTGCCGGGCCAGGCCTCACTGCCACGACCCCTAAGCGTGACCGCTGGTCGGGTGGTGGCGAACTCCCGGGCTAGCCGTTCTATGGTCGCTTCTGGGATTCCAGTCTCTTTAGAGGCCGCTACGGCGTTGAAGTCTTTAAGATAGAGGTTCCACCACTGGACCAGGCCGTTGGTATAATAACCCTGCCAGGCAGGCTCATCCACCAGCTTTCCCGGGACGAACCTGTTGACCGCATCTTTGAAATTACCAACGAATTTTCTGTCCCAGAGTCCTTCCTTTAATATCACATGGGCGATCCCCAAGGCTAGTGCTCCGTCGGTGCCTGGGTTGATGGGCACCCACTCGTCAGCGCGCGCCGCGGTTACTGAGTATCGAGGGTCCACCACCACGGTCTTGGGCCTTGTGGAGCGACGGCCTCTACCTTTAGACCAGGCGGCCAGGTTTCCGGAGGTAGGCCTGTTGCTTTCCAGCAAAGGGACCCCGAAGCTCAAGATGAAACTGGTGTCCTCGAAGTCAAAGGCGCTGTAGGCGTACTTGCCCCGGGCATACCAGTTGCCGGCCTTGCTGGTCTCCGAGCAGAGCGCACTGTGAGAAATCGAGTTTGGGGTGCCATAGGCCTTGGCGAGTCGAGAATAGAGAATATCCGCGCTCAAAGCGTCATAACGACCCCGAAACATGGCGAACCTTTCGGGCATCTTCTTATCACGCAGGTCCCGCATCCGGTCCACTATAGTATTCAGGGCCTCATCCCAGCTTATAGCCACCCATCCGGGGTCCTGGTCCCTTCCTTTATTAGGGTTAGTGCGCTTCAGGGGTGTTTTTACGCGGTCGGGGTCATAGAGTATCTGGAGGTTCAACAGACCCCGGGGGCACAGCTTTCCTCCGGTCCAGGTGGAGTTGGGATTACCGGCGATCTCCACGGCTTTTCCTTCCACCACCCGCACCATTAACGGGCACCAACCCACGCAGCCGTTGCATCCCGATGCCACCCACTCCCCAACGGGTATAGCCTTCTTTGCTCTGGATGCGCTCTTAGGCGCCAGGATGGAAGGCGGGAAGACCGCTAACGCTGCTCCCCCCAGGCTCCCGGCTTTGACAAAGTCTCGTCTGGAGATTTTCATGATTCGCTCTCTCCTTACCTGCTAACCTTAGCTTTTTGCCAGTCGTCACCGTAGAAGGGCTGGCTTCCCGAGCTATGGCAGCTCAGACATGCTTTCTTATCCACGGCATTGAAGACCTGGGCCATCGGGTCAACGTAGTCCTCGTTGCCTTTGGTGTGACACGTGGCGCATTGGAGCTTCAATCCGTCCACGTGTACTTCGTGGTAGCGCTCCCCTGGTTTCATACCGACCTGGGCCGCGGCGGCGGCCTCAGTGGTGGAGGCCGGCATCACTCGCATGACCAGCGCCAGGGAGATGGCTAGGACGACTACTGTTAGGACGCCGGCCAACAGGTATGCCTTTGTCTGTCTGTTCATTAACGATTTCCTCCTAACAGGAAAATAATTTTGCTTGAGATTCGGTCGTTGTTTTCTCTAACCCTAGAGCTTTTGGCCTACGCCGGAAAACACGGCCACTTGTCTATTACCAGAATATGGTTAATCCCTTATAAAGTAAATAGAGCTTTAGGTATATTTTTTTGGCTTTTTCCAGCTTTGCGTCTGGCGGACCTGTATCTTTTGGTATGCTTTTAGCGAGCCCGCATCGCTGGAAATGACTGGATGGACAAGGATATATGCAGTTACCAATTTACATCAGGGGGTTGACGTATGGTTTATAATGATAGCATATGAAATACATGCGGGTGGTGACAAAGCCTGAGCTTGACAGCAGGTAAGGTGCGCTCCCCCGTTCGCTCGAGCCAGAGGCGGGCGCGTTTACTGCGACCCTGGATGTGGGTGGCTGCAATCGGCGCCATCGCCGTCTGGCCCCTCTTTTCCGCGTCCCAGGCATCCGTTACCCGGCTATCTCTGGCCCCAGAGCCCAACTCCCGCTTCGGCATAGTCTTCGTAGACGGCGTCACTCCGGACAGCAATCAGCCTTACGCCAACGGCCAGGCCCG
Organism: Dehalococcoidia bacterium; assembly: GCA_030691805.1. Taxonomy (GTDB): domain Bacteria; phylum Chloroflexota; class Dehalococcoidia; order JAUYDP01; family JAUYDP01; genus JAUYDP01. The sequence continues at coordinate 2,501 of JAUYDP010000008.1, forward strand.
CTACGATAAGGCCAAGCCCTCCGGCGCCGCCTTTACCCGGTGGCCCATGTACTGGCACCTCATCGAGTCCACTCGTGATTATTTTAACTTCACCAGCCAGGACCAGGTAGCGGACCTGGATATTCGGAACGGACTGGAAGTGAATGCTATCCTCATGGGCACCCCTTCTTGGGGAGGCCCCAGCATCTCGGAGGCGCGGCCGATAGTCCCGTTGGTTGGCCCGCACATCAGCCAGGCCCCATCACCGGGCGGATTACGGATGGGAGCCGGGCAGAACTTCATGGCTGGCTCGGCCGGCGCGGTGCCAATGGGACTGGAATTGCCGCCCGTCAATTTGGATGGCTCTATTAATCTGGAGAACCGTTGGGCGTACTTCGTCTACAAGACCGTGCGCCTCTATATGCCGGGCGGGGAGCTGGCCCAGCAGCGGGGATGGCCCACCGGCCGTGGGATACGCTACTGGGAGATGTGGAACGAGCCGGATTTCACCTGGGCGGACCAGAACGGCCAACAGGTGCCCGTATTTTGGGAAGGTGGAGTTCAAAACTACTACCGCCTTCTTAAAGTTGGGTATCTGGCCGCCAAGGCCGCCGATCCCCAGGCCACGGTGGTTTTCGGGGGGCTCCAGTACTGGTCGGACCCGGACTTCTTCCGCAAGGTACTGGACCAGATCGCTACCGACCCCGATGCCAAGTCCAAGAACTTCTTTTTCGACGTGGTTGCCTACCATCTGTATGTCAATCCTTACAACATTCTGAATGTGGGCCAGGGCGCCAGGATCGAGATGGCGAAACGGGGCATCTCCAAACAGGTCTGGATCAATGAAACCAATGTGCCGGTATTCGACGATACGAATGTCTCCGATTCGCCCTTCTGTCCCGGATGGCAGGGCACCATGGATGAACAGGCGTCCTTCGTGATCCAGGCCGGCGCCCTGGCTATCGCGGGGGGCGTAGACCGCTTGTTTAGCTTCCAGCTTTACGATGACAGCGTGGGGTACCGGGAATACTATGGCATGGTCCGCAACGATGGAACCTTAAGGACCTCCTTCACAGCCTACCAGGTAGCCGCTACTTACCTGGTGGACCCGGTGGGGGTGTCCCGCGTGGAGTTGGAGGGCGGGGCCGTGGACTCGGTATCCTTTATTAGCGCTAAAATTGGGAAGGTGACCGTTCTCTGGAACAACAGCACTACCCAAAAGACGGCCAGCGTGACGGCCTCCACTCCGACGGCCCAGTTGATTGACAAGGGCGGGAAGGTCCAGGACATCACGGCCCAGAACAACAGGTTTTCGATCTCCTTGCCGGGGAAGGCCCGTTATGAGATCCCCGGTTGCACCTCCCGCTACTCCGATCAGCCTGGCTCTCCCTACATACTGGTAGAGCGCGTCAACACGGAGCTTTCCTCTCAGGTCAACCAGTTCCCCTTGGTGACTACCCAAAATCCCTTCACCGTTTCCTGGAGTAGGCTGGATAAGGTTGGCGGCAGCGCTACCTATGACATACAGTACCGGATGGGCAAGGACGGCCAGTGGCAGAACTGGCCGTCCCTGACCGATACGGCACTGACCACCGCTAACTTCGGGCCGGCTCAAGGCGGGAAGACCTATTACTTCCGCTCCCGCGCTAAGATGGGTGGCGTGGTGGAGCCATACCCCGATGGGGACGGCGACACCTTTACCACCGTGAAGCTTCTTCTTACCGGAAGGGTGGTAGACAACCGGGGCAGGCCGGTGACCCAGGCCACGGTGGCGGCCGCCACGCCGAGCGTCAGCGCGGCGTCGGTAGCCAGCACCGACGGACAGGGGTCGTTCACCCTGGAGCTTCCATCTAACGGGACGTATCAGGTGGGGGTTTCCAAGCAGGGCTTTGGGGCCCTTCTCCCCAAGGAGATCGGCGTCACCACCAGCCTCAGTTATGATTTCTCGCTGCCGCCGGCGGACAACGCAGTGCAGAACTGGGGCTTCGAGAGCGGGCTGACTGGATGGGTTACCTCAGGGACGGTGGTCACACAGACCTTCCGCCATACCGGCGAATGGGGGGCAACCATCAGCAAGACCGGGACCCTCAGCCAGACCGTGACGGTACCGGGAGGCAACGGCCAGTCTACGCTGTCTTTCTTCTACCGGACCCCCAGCCTAAGCTCGGGAGACAGGTTCGAGGTGCTTCTCCAGGGCAACCGTACTGTCTCCTATGTCTTCCCGCTTTCAAACAACATCTGGCAGCAGGGGTGGGTGGACACCACGGGCTTTCTAGGGCGAGTGGAGGTCAGGTTCCGCTATATTGGGGCAGGCGACCTCTGGCTGGACGAGGTGAGTCTTGGCACCAGCCCTTATTGGATCTACCTTCCGCTGATCAACCGCTCCTATTCACTGGGCTGGTAGCCCACCAGGAACGGGTTGCCCTGGCGCTCTTCCCCGATTGTAGTATCCGGCCCGTGGCCGGGAAGGACAACTGTGTCGTCCGGAAGAGAGAAAAGCCTCTTAGCGATGCTGTCTAGAAGCTGGCGGTGGTTCCCCCCTGGAAAGTCCGTCCGGCCAATGCCGAAGTTGAATAGGGTGTCTCCGGAGAAGACTATCCCGTCGGTATGAAGGCATATCCCACCCGGACTATGGCCTGGCGTGTGAATAACCGTTAGCTTGATCTCCCCGACCTCGATGATATCTCCGTCCTTCAGCAGGATATCCGGTTGCGGGACGGGGTCGCTCTCCTTGCCGAACCATGTCGCGTGGGCGGCCGGCGCCTGTTCCAGAATTGGAAGCTCATCGGCGTGGATGGCAAACCTGGCCCCCAGGGCCCGCTTTACGGACTCGATCCCCAGGACGTGGTCCACGTGGCCGTGGGTGTTGACGATCAGATTGATCTTGAGGCCAAGTTGGCGGACCTGGTCCAGGATCACCAGGGGATCGGACCCAGGATCTATTACGATCCCCTCTTTAGTCACCTCGGACCCCAAAAGATAGCAATTGGTCTGAAAGGACCCCAGGGGTAATAGCTTTAGAATCACGTTTGCGACCTTCCTAGATGAAATGCGCGGGCGGGTCGCCAGGACCCTGCCCGCGGTCTATGAGCTGCCTCTTACACGGGTATTGTACACGATTGCAGCCTCGGCCGCCAACATACCTGTGTATTGGGTTACTTAAGACGTTGCCTTGACCCCTTAACCACCGTGCAGATACAATGGCATCGAAGGCCAAGAAATTCGATGGTAGGGGCGGGTTTCAAACCCGCCCGTAGAAGGATGGCGTAACCTAAGTTATGGAAAAGGCTATTAAGTCCCAAGTGGACATGGATACAATCGTTTCCCTTTGCAAAAGGCGTGGCTTTGTCTTTCAGAGTAGCGAGATATACGGGGGTCTGGGAAGTTGCTGGGACTACGGGCCTCTGGGGGTGGAGCTAAAGAACAACCTTAAAAGGGCCTGGTGGAAGGCCATGGTCCAGGAGCGGGACGACATGGTGGGGCTGGATGCCAGCATCCTTATGCACCCCCAGATCTGGGAGGCCAGCGGCCACTTGGCCAACTTCGCCGACCCCATGGTGGACTGCCGTGAGTGTAAAAGACGTTTCCGCGCTGACCGTCTCTGGGTGGGATTGGCTGGCCCACATGACAAACCAAAATACGTTAGTGCGTATCAAGAAAGTCCAGAGGAAGCCTTGGCCGAATTGCAGCGAAAAGCCGGCGGAGAGCCTTTTCTGGAAGGTCCCAGCGAACTCTTCGATCCCACCCATGTGCGCTACCTATATATCGATAAGTACCCGTGCCCCTTATGTGGCAAATTCGCTAGCCTGACCGAACCGCGCATGTTCAACTTGATGTTTAGGACCTATGTTGGGCCAATCGACCCCGAGCACGACCTGCTATACGGCCTTGAGGCGCTGATAGCCCAAGGGTTACCTATAGCTCCAAAGCTTCTTGAACAATTCAAAGACTCTGCGAATGAGCAACTAGAACGAGCTCAAACTTATCTCCGACCGGAGACGGCCCAGGGCATCTTCGTCAACTTCGCCAACGTCCTGAACACCACCCGTAAGAAGCTCCCCTTCGGCATCGCTCAGATTGGCAAGGCGTTTCGTAATGAGATAACTCCTGGCAACTTCACCTTCCGAAGCCGGGAGTTCGAGCAAATGGAGATCGAGTTCTTCGTCTTACCTGGCTCCGACGAGGAGTGGCTGCGGCGCTGGCTGGATATCCGATACCAGTGGTACTTGAGCCTGGGCATCAAAGAAGAGAACCTGCGCCTACGCCAGCACATGCACACGGAGCTAGCCCATTACGCCAAGGACTGCTACGACGTGGAGTACCTCTTCCCCATGGGGTGGTCGGAGCTGGAGGGTATCGCTAACCGCAGCGATTTCGACCTGCGTCAGCACTCCCAGTTCTCCGGCAAGGAATTGACCTACTACGACGAAGAAACGGGGCAGCATATCCTGCCCTACGTAATCGAGCCTTCCGGTGGAGTGGACCGGGCTACCCTGGCCTTCCTCATAGACGCCTACGACGAGGAGCCGGACAAGGAAGGGACTCGTGTGGTTTTGCGTTTTCATCCCGCCCTGGCCCCCATAAAGGTGGCGGTCCTCCCCTTGAGTAAGAAGGAGCCGCTTACGTCCCTGGCCCGTGAGGTCTACGCCCAGGTCCGCAAACACTGGATGGCCCAGTACGATGAGGTGCAGAGCATCGGCCGGCGCTACCGGCGGCAGGATGAGATAGGCACGCCTCTCTGCGTTACCGTTGATTTTCAGTCC
>JAUYDP010000033.1 GCA_030691805.1 Dehalococcoidia bacterium
GTCGTCCACCCCACCGTTCTCGTTCAGGCGAAGGACCTTACTGCTCTCCGCCCCGATATCTATTACAGTGCGGGTCGCCGGGTTAAGCCAAATGGCGCCCTTGGCCAGGCAGACCACCTCTGATTTGGTCTTATTGGCCAGGTCCACTCCGCCTTTGCCAATACCGGTGGCTATGATATGGCCAACGTCCTCGAGCAAAAGCCCCGCCTCGCCCAGGGCCTGCTCCAGGACCTGCCTGGCAGCGATCGAGGCCTCCTCGCCGGTGACCAGGATGCTCTGGGCCGCTATATGCCCGTTGGAGAGGACCACAGCTTTGGCGCTCACCGCGCCCACGTCTATGCCAACCGCCAGCATTTTACCTCCTTAACCCGGATGTTACTACTCAGCCACAAAGTCACAAAGACACGAAGGAAATCAGACAACAAATTGTTTGATCCCCTTTTTATCACCGGCACGTAACTACTCAGCCACAAAGTTACAAAGACACGAATTCACACTCTGAAAGAGGCTTATATTCCATAACTTTCTTTGTGCCTTGGTGTCTTAGTGGCTGAGTAGTTACATCTACGCTATCATCTCGATAAATGCCTGGACCCTGGTTTTGAGCTGTCCAGCCCCCACCGAGGCGTGCTCGACCTCCAGTTGCATAACAGGAATACCGTCCTTCTCCAGCCTGGGCTTATGGTCAGGGAAATCGTAGGCGAATGGGTCACAGAATTTCTGTCCGTAGAAGATAACGCCCTCCACCCGGTAGTCCACGATAAGTTGACGCATGAAATCATAGCGGCTATCCCGAGGCAAGGGTATACAGGCGCAATGAGTCTTGTCCATGTACCGCCTGGACAAAGCCTGAAGCGGGTCGCCTTCTTCAGCAACCAGGTCCCAGAAATAGCGGCTGCCGAAGCACAGGTCGTCTACCACCACCTGGCCGCCGGATTCTTCCACGATCTTGGGGAAGATGGGCGTGTCTATACAGCTCCCAGAGATCATGAGGCGTGGACCCTTCGCCTTAGGGGGATGACTATCGGAGAGCTCCGCCAGAAGCTCCTTGAGGAGCAGGTTGTGCTGTTCCTTGGGGATAATCATTCCGGCCCGGACCACATCGTGGACCTGGGAGCCAGTTAGCGGGGGGTTCTCGGATTTTCGCAACTCGTAGAGCTCTTTGAGCAGCAGGCGGTTCTCATTGTAGACCCGGTTGGATTGGCGCAGCGACTCTGGCGTGACGGCCACCCCGGCAAAGGCTTCCACCTGCTTTACCAGGCGGTCTAGCTCTCCCATATGGTACTCATAACTAAACCGGTTGATCACGTGGGGTTGGTCAATGAGAAAGGCAAACTGCGCTCCCACGTACACTCGCCAGGCGTCGAAGAGCTTGACCATAGCGTCGCAGGTGTGCGAAGACAGGATACCGTCCAGGTACTGGTATTCCTTGAGAATGCCCTGGGAGAAGCAGCTCCGCACGAAGGGACACATGTTGCTTTGAAGGTAGGCGTCGGCGATGGAGTGCGGCTCGGTGCTGCCCATGATGCGGATGGGGAGGATGCCAGCGGCATGAAGCACTTCCTCCGGGGCATAGATGCAGACCCACCCCACAACTTTGCCTCCTTTGTCCTTCCACTGGGCAACGGCCTCCCTGGAAAGCGCTGAAGCTCCTTCGTAGGTCAGGCGGTCCAGCACACCGCTAGCAACAGACATATTATCCCCTCTCCATATGACCCAGTTTTGCATTGACCCCTAGACCCCCTTGGAGGGGGGCTAAAGGTATAACCTCTATATAGGCTGTCCTGTATACCGCACAATTATGGTCATGCACAATCTAAGATGCCAATGCAGTCTGCCGAATAAATTCGGCGTTACGTTTAGCCCAACGCCGAATTTATTCGGACGGTCGTGGCACAATAAATAGTTGATGACCATAATTGTGCGGTATTCTTTATTTGTGCATTATCCTCTTGTACAGTATTCCGTTTTGTCTTCACCGCCGGCCCTAGAAAGGGCCGGCTATCCAAGAGGTAACGCCCCGAATAGACGGGGCTTTCTAGACCCGAATAGACGGGGCTTTCTAGACCCGCCGGCCCAAGAAATCTGCTATGCTTACGGGGCTACGGCCCTTTGGCTCCGCCCTCGGCGGCCACCAGCGCCATAACCCCTCGTCCAGTGGTGCGTCCCATGGACTTCTCGGGGGTCAGTTCTCCCTTGTTCAGCAAGCCCAAGGTCTCCGCTATCCAATCAAGGTAGGCCTTGTAGTAGTGAACACCGTATCGAGCGCCCTGGAGTGTTATAGGCGAAAGCGCCCGTTTGTGGCCAGAGGTAACCTTCTCCAACGACTCCAGCCTACCCTGGATGAATTCATGTAGCTCCAGCAGATGGGCCCTGAGGGTTTCCTCGTCCAGCAGGTGGGAAAAGAAGAACTTGAGCTGGAACTCATCCCGGTAGTCCGGGGTGCCAAGAGGCCCGGCCAGCCATTCCTTAAGCTTCTCCTGGCCTTGGGGCGTCAGGGTATAGACCTTCTTATTAGGGACGCCGTCCTGAATGACGCTGGTCTTCCGGACCAAGCCCTCTCGCTCCAGGCGGTGGAGCTGGCTATAGACCTGGCTGAAGTTGGCGTTCCAGAAGAGGCCCACGTTGCGGCGGAAGAACTTCTTCATATCGTAGCCCGACATCGAGCCGAGAGAGAGCATGCCCAGGATGGCGTATCTCAAGGACATGGCCGTTACTCCTATCTTATGCTATTTTAGCATAGGTGTAATGTAGCATAGGCGGATAGGGTTGTCAAGACGGACGGGTGGTGATTGGGTGATTGGGTCAATCGTGGTAAATCTATAATGTTCAAACAAGCCCGAATCTGGTATTCTCTTGGTCACAAACTGCTGTTATGGGCCCAGCCGGTATCCGGTATAAGAAGCGTGTTGAGAAACGCTCGTTTATTGATACAATAAATATTGATATACTCAATAAGGAGGCCCCGATGAAGATAGACGTACATGCCCACTACTATCCACTGGACTACCTGGAGGAGATCGAGCGGCTGGCGGACCGGTCCAACCTGCGAGACCAGGCCTGGCTCGGCATCAATGAGCGTAAGGTGAAGACCACCCCCGCCATGTGGAGCGTGGACCAGAGGCTGGCCGAGATGGATGCGGCGGGCGTGGACATGCAGGCGCTGTCCCTCTCCATTCCCAACGTCTTCTTCGAGGACCGGGCCGTAGCCGTGGCCCTGGCCCAGTCCACCAACGAGGCCCTGGCGGACATCTGCCGGAAGCACCCGCGGCGCTTCAAGGCCCTGGCCAGCCTGCCCCTTCCCCATGTTGACGACGCCATCGTCGAGATGCGCAGAGCCGTAGAGCATCTGGGAATGCACGGGCTGGTCCTGGGAAGCAATATCAACACCCGTCCCCTGGATTCACCGGAGTTCATGCCGTTGTACGAAGAAGCGGACAGGCTGGGGCTGGCTATCTTCATTCATCCCATGATCCCCATGGGCATCGAGTCGCTGGGGGTCTACGATCTGGCGGCCGGCGCCGGTTTCCTCCTGGACACCACCGTGGCCGCCGCCCGGCTGGCCTACAGCGGGGTCTTAGAGCGATGCCGGAACCTGAAGGTGATCATCCCCCACCTGGGCGGGGTCATACCCTACATCATCAAACGCCTGGATAACTCCTACCGCACCCGCCCCGAATGCCGCCTGGTCATCTCCAACCCGCCCAGCCACTATCTCACGCGTCTATACATGGACGTGGTCTCCTTCCACCAGCCTGCCCTGCGCTGCGCCCTGGACACTGTCGGCGCCGGCCAGCTCCTCCTGGGCAGCGACTACCCCTTCGCCCTGGGCAGCATGGAGCAGGCCGTGGCGTCCGTGAAGGAGCTGGGGCTGCCGGCCGAGGACGAGGAGAGGGTCTTTTCGGGGAATGCGCTGGGGATATTAAGATAGGTAGCGCCGAATTTATTCGGCTGACCCCCGCTCTTCGGGCAGAACAGCCGGTTGAAACCGGCGCTACATTTACTTAACGCCGAATTTATGCGGCTGACCGGCAATACTTCTTTTGGAACAGCCGGTTGAAACCGGCGCTACATTTACTTAACGCCGAATTTATTCGGCCGACCGTCTACGCCCAGGCGCATAATTCCGCGCGCCTGCTGGGACAGCCGACTGAATATCGGCGACAGGTTTGCGTAGCATTAATAATTACTTGACATCTCCACAAAATTAATGTATTTTCTACATAGAAAGTCCACCGGAAACGGCAATAATCAAGGGAGGAGACCATGGCTAAGCTAACCGTAGAGTTCAACGACCGCATGAACCAGATGCTGGAGGACCTGGCTGCCAAGGATAAGACCACCAAGGTGAGCGTAATCCGTCGAGCGCTGGCCCTCTACAAGTTCGTAGAGGAGGAAGTAAAAGACAAAGACAAGCGCAGACTGGCCATCACAGAGGGCGAGAAGGTAATCAAAGAGATCGTCGTAAGCTAAGAAGGCCCCGTTGCAAGCAGGGGCCATGCGGCCCCAGGAAGGGGGAGTATGCCTCCGGAAAAAGAGCGGTACGAAACGGAAGAGCTGGAAGACCAGCTACAGCTAAAGATGTCGCCCGGTCCGGGCGAGTCCGACCTCCAGTTGAAGGCGAAAATAACCTGGGAGGGCTTCAAGCTCCTTTGGGCCGTCCTCGGCGCCATCATAGCCCTTTCCCTGGCAATCGTGCTCTTCTGGACGCTGGGGGCGCCGCGCGCCTCCGACTTCGGGAGCCCTATTACGGCAGACTCGCTGGCCCTTTACCAGAAAGCCTCTGAAAGTTTCTCCCAGCACCTGACCAGCCTGTTCGAACAGGTGGTAGTCAAGGTGCTCCTGCCGGTGCTGACCCTGCTGCTGGGCTATGTGTTCGGCAGCCGGGCGGGTCAGTCCGAGTCATAGGAAGGCGACCGGAAGATAGCCGTGGCCCGAAAGACCCATCCCCTTCGCATCCTGCTGGCCTGCGCCCGGCCCCTCATATTCAAATTAGAGGTCTGGGAGGTGGAGCTACGGGAGGAGGCCGCTGGGCACGTGGAGGCGGCCAGGACCGCCCTCCAGGGCATCGCCGACTCTCGAA
>JAUYDP010000064.1 GCA_030691805.1 Dehalococcoidia bacterium
GATGTCACAGACATTCAAGGGGTGGCTGAAGGCGACGAGGTAGTCATCATCGGCGAACAGGGGCAGGAATCCATCACTGCCGAGGATATTGCCAGTCTTTCCGGCACTATCAGCTATGAGGTACTCTGCGGCGTCTCCCGCCGGGTGCCGAGGGTGTACGTGGATAGCGGGCGTTTAATAGCAGTACAGGAGTTAGGACAGGTCTAATTGTTCAGTCTCCCTTTCCTCATGAGCACTTTGGCGAAGGACTCCACCACCCGGGAGTCGAACTGGACCCCGGCCTTCTTTTGAAGCTCACCGATAGCGAATTCGTTGGTGAGGGCCTTGCGGTAGGGCCGGTCGGTAGTCATGGCGTCAAAGGCGTCTACGGCACATACGATTCGGGCGCCTAAAGGTATTGCCTCCCCGGCGAGGCCGTCCGGATAACCACTGCCGTCCCAGGACTCGTGGTGATGCCGCGCCACGGGCCTGGCCTTTTCCAGGAAGCGAATACCGTCCAGCATCCGGGAGCCGATATCGGTGTGGCTACTCATTATAACGAACTCCTCCTTGGTCAGTGGAGCGGGCTTGCCCAGGATGGTGTCCGTTATACCGATCTTGCCCACGTCGTGCAGGATGGAGCCGTAGCGCAGAGCCACCATCTCCTCCTCGGATAACCCCAACTCCTGCCCCGTCTCTATGGAGTAACTGGAGACCCGGTCAATATGGCCGGCAGTGTAGGGATCTTTAGCATCTACCGCTGCGGCCAGGGCCTTAATGGTGTCCAGGTAGCCGTCCAGGACTGCCTGGAAGAGGCGGGCATTGTCAATGGAAATAGCGGCGTCTGCGGCCAAGGCAGTCAATAGCCCCAGGTCCTCGTTGGTGAAATGACTTCCGTCCCTTTTGTTCAGGACTTCGATAACCCCGATGGTCTTGCCTCGGGCCAGCAGGGGAACACCGAGGATGGACCGGGTCACGAATTTCACGTCTTTATCAACCTGTTGGAAGAAGCGCGGGTCTTTACTAACGTCGTTTATAATCAAGGGCTGGCCGTTGCTGGCGATCCATCCGGCGATTCCCTGGTCCATCTTGAGGCGCACCCGCTCCAGGGCCGCCCCTACCTCGCCCTTGGCGATCTCGAAGAAAAGCTCCTGCCGCTCGTCGTCTACCAGCAAGACGGAGCAGGCCTCGGCGCCCATGGTCTCCTGCCCGCGGTGCATTATCTCGTCCAGGAGCTTGCGCACGTCCAGGATAGAGTTCATGGCCGTGCCAACGTCGTACAATAGCGCCAGTTGTTCCAGCCGGAGGCGGGCCAGGGCCGCCTGGGAGAGGTTGTGGAGGGTAGGCCCGGCGCCTTTGGCGATGAGAAGGAGAATCTCCTCCTGGCCTGGTGTGAATGCCCGAGGCCGGCAGAGAGACAGCATACCCAGAGCCTTTCCCTTGGCAACCAGCGGGACAGCCAGGCAGTTACCGCTTCGTGATTTTTGGCTCTTTGCGCCAGAGGAGGCCAAGTCTGCCTTCCAGGCCTTCTCTAACTCTTCAAGCCAATGTAGCGTCTCCTCTGGCCATTGGCCGCACCGGGCCTCTGCGTGAGGTTGGTCCCAAAACCGGGCTATACCACTCCTTACCCCCAAAGAGGCAACAGCGGCTTCCAATGACCCGGCAACTACTTCTTGTGGCGTCTGGAGGACGGGGAGCCGCACCAGGAAATCCGTTATTGGAGCAATCGCTGGGTGCACCTTGCGCGTTATGGTACTCGGAACCAGGCGGATAGTCAAGAGGAGCGCTGAGGTCCTAGGCCCATCGCCGACACGTGTGCCCGTTAACCGGATAGTTGGAGCCTTCTAACCGGTACGGCGGGCCTTTCAAGGCCCGCCTATCGAACGAGGACGGTCGTTTTTTGACACTCTTCACGTACGGTTTGACCTTAAGACCGGTTTTGTGTAAGAATAGCCTTTATGAAGCGCGCCGAATGAACAGCGAAAAGAGAATTGCCCTTATAGCCGTAGCAATTGCCAATGTCCAGGTTATGATTGCCCTGACCCCTATGTCTGTGATGTTGCCCACCATTGCCACCGACTTGGATGTAGGGCTAACCACAGCCTCTTGGGCCATAACCTCCTTCCTGTTAACCCTGGTAGCCCTGCTTCTAACAGCCGGGCGTTTGGGAGACCTCATTGGACACCAGAAAATCTTCCTCTGGGGGACCATTATCTATACTGTTTCCGGCACGCTGGCAGGTTTCTCACAGGATATCTTTCAGCTCATTCTCCTCCGAGCAATTCAAGGTATTGGCACGGCGCTTATCTCCGGCAATAGCCTGGCTATCCTGGCGCTTCTGTTCAAACCGGAAGAGCGGGGCAGAGCCATAGGGATCGCAGGAATGGCCGCCTCTATTGGCGCTTTGATAGGCGTAATGATGGGCAGTCTTCTCGCCCAATACGTAAGCTGGCGCTGGTTATTTTTCTTGATGCTGCCCATTGGTGTGGTCAGCATCAAGAGCGCGCTTGGCCTGCGGGTCAACTACCAGCCCGCTGAGAAGCCGAAGCTAGATGTCGCCGGCGCCCTGCTCCTGGCCATGTCGTTAATAGCCTTCACCCTTGCTTTGTCCTCTCACCTGCATGGAGGCGAGCCTACCTATACCAGCGGCTGGACTTACCATGTCGCTATGCTGGGGGCCGCTATTATTCTGGCGGTGGCCTTCTTCCGGGTGGAGGTCCGGCACCCTCAGCCTATAATGGAGTTTCGCCATCTCAGGCAACCCCTGTTTGTTATGTCCGTGGGCGCCAACGGCATAATGCATATGACTATGTTGGCCTCGACTTTCTTGTTACCCTTCCTAGTGGAAAGGGGATTAGGTCTCCTCCCCGTCTACACCGCGGGTATGCTGATCATCATGCAACTGGCGAATGTGGGGGCGGCGCCCTTCAGCGGCTGGCTCTTTGACCGGACGGGCTGGAGATGGCTGCCGTCGGCGGCCATGGCGGTAATAAGTGGAGGCCTGATCCTATTAGGCCTTAATGCCGGCGTGCTGGAATACTGGGGGTTTCTGGCCATTTTACTATTGATGGGCTTGGGACTGGGCTTCTTCATGACTCCCAATAACACGGTTATCATGGGAGCGCTGCCGGCGACCTATCGAGGCTTCGCCGCTGGAATGCTGGAGACCTCCCGGCAATTGGGGCATAGCCTGGGCGTCAGCGCTTCCAGCGCTGTTCTCGGGCTGGTGGTTACGATTAGCTTGCCCAAAATGGGAGAACGGGCCGCCTATCTGCTTGGCTTCCAGCAGGCTACCCTCGCTGCTGGTTTCGTGGCCTTCGTGGGCATGATTCTAGCGATAGCCTCGAGCCGTGCGGCGCCTGCCCAGGAGGAGCTCGCACTGGTTGCTGGCCCAGAGTTTAGCTCCTGAAACGTAACTACTCAGCCACAAAGTCACAAAGACACGAATTCACGCTCTAAAAGAGGCTTGTCTTCCATAACTTTCTTTGTGCTTTGGTGTCTTAGTGGCTGAGCAGTTACCTCTGACTTTTAGTTACCCTTTGGGCCTGGCGGCGCTTATGTAGAAGAGGCTCTCGGCCGGTGGAGAATTCCCCTTCAAGTAACCACCCTTGGCGAGCAACTGGAAAATCCGGCCATAGTCTGCGGCGTCAGATTCGGTCAAGTATGCCCGCTCGGGGGCGACGTCGGACATACCCAGGTAGCTGGCGACGGATTGCAAGACCTCGATACTTATTGGGCTGGCGTTGCCTTCAGAATAAGAGGCAGCGCTGTCCAGAAAGCCCTTCGGGTCTTGTTGGTACGCCTGAAGGGCTTTGAAGTTGGCCTGAACGAACTCATCCACGAAACGCCGGTTCCGCTCTATCCAATCTTTTCGCGCCACGTATCCGCCGTAGACCAGGGGCCGAGACGAGCCGGAGATCTTGGCCCATTCGGTGGCCAGGTCGGAGACAGCACGGAACTTCCCCTGGCTTTTCAACTGACCCCAGGCCACCGAGTCCATGGTCGCGGCATCGGCCTCACCGTTCAGAAGGGCGGTTTCTGGGTTCTGGCTTATGACCAGGGATGCCTTGTCGGCAACCCGGAACCCGTAGTTTTCCTGAATGAATATCTGCCAGTAGGCCAGACCGGGGTGGTCCGATGGAAAGGTGGACAGCCTGGCGCCGTCCAGGTCGGCCGGGGAGCGGATGGTAGATTCCGAGGGCACGATGATGGGATAGCCCTCCTTGAGCCAGGCTATGGGCAGGAAATACTGGACGTCAGTTCCCACCTGGGCCAGGGCTGGCAACTGGGTTGGGAGCGTGGCCATAGCGTCGAGGCTGTTACTCAGGAAGGCATCCTTGAGGGCAAACTCGTTGGGATAGACGGAGAAGCTTACAACATACTCAGATGATGGAAGCAACTGTTCCTTTTGCTGGGCCACGTAGCGCCAAAGGGGCTGACTTCCTCCCACAATCCCCAGGCGCACCTCCGTCTTGCTGATGCCCATGGGCGCCTTTGAAGCGCATGCTGTCAGGGCCAGAGCTGTTGCAACCAGTGTCAGACAGACAATTGCAAGTCTGGACATATGCGGGGCTTTGCTGGTTGGGTTGGACCGGGAGAGAAGGGATAACATCAAGGATGCGCCTCCGTAAATTATGACATTCAATAGTGGAGACAAGTATACCACAGCGCGCTCCGGACTGGGGAAGCGCCTAATGCGCCATGTCCTTGTTAATGATACACCTTTATGCTATCTTGGAAGGGCGATGCTCTGCGATTTCCATACTCATACCACCCTATCCGACGGCAGCCTGACTCCCATGGAGCTAATCCACCGAGCGGTCCAGCGTGGCTACCGGGCTGTTGCTATAACCGACCACATGGGTGTTGGCGGCCTGGAGGAATACCTGGCGTTGGTGACCAAGGAGTGCCGCCTGGCCGAGAGCTATTGGGATATCATTGCGATGCCCGGAGTGGAGTTCACGCACCTTCCCCCCGGAGCCATAGGCGAGGCCGCCCGGGCTGCTAAGGAAATGGGCGCCAGACTGGTGATTGTGCACGGGGAGACCTTAGTGGAGCCTGTTCCGGCGGGCACAAATCTGGCCGCCCTAAGCTCACCACACGTGGACATCCTGGCCCATCCGGGTATGTTAACCACTGAGGAGGCACGGCTGGCTGCTGCTAACGGCATCCTTCTGGAGGTAAGCGCCCGGAAGGGACATTGTCTCGCCAATGGGCGCGTCGCCAAGCTAGGACGGCAGGCTGGAGCGCGGTTGGTAGTCAACTCCGATACCCACCATCCGGAAGATATGCTAACGCTCGAGTTTAGGCGGTCCGTGGCGTTAGGGGCGGGGCTAGGGGACTCTGAGGTCATGGAAGAGTTGCCGGCCGGCATCGCCGCCCTGCTAGAGCGGGTGGGCATATCTAAAAAACGGCGCCAGTAGGATCCCCCATCCCTAATAAACCTCGACGCTGGCGATGCGGATAGCTCTGGTAGGCCCCTTTGCCCTGGACCCTAACGGCACCTCCAGGGGGAGGGCACTCCCGCTGGCTTCCGCTCTGGTCCACCGGGGGCATCAGGTTATCCTGGTGGTGCCACCCTGGGACAACCCCGGTTATTCGGGGAAGCGCCTTACCCTTCAGGGTGTCCAGGTGCTTCATACCCTACTTCCGGCCCGAATTCCTCCTGTTTGGTACCCACTGGTGACCTGGCGTACCCTTCGCCTGGCGCTGGGGCACCGGCCAGAGGTGGTGCACGTCTTCAAGCCAAAGGCGTTCTCCGGCCTGGTAGCTATGGCCTGCTGGCTTCGCAGGAAGGTTGGCCTACCCCCGGCCCGGTTGGTGGTGGACACCGACGATTGGGAAGGCAGTGGGGGGTGGAACGAGTTAGCCCCCTACGGGCCGCTCCAGCGTGCCTTTTTCGACTTTCAGGAGCGATGGGTGCTGCGACACTCAACTACGGTGACGGCAGCCAGCCGGGCGTTGTGCTCTATGATAGAAGGGTTGGGGGTATCGCCGGGGCGCATCTTCTATCTGCCCAACGGGAGCTCTGCCGAGAAAAGCGCTCCAGCCAACGAGACCAGCGCAGAACAGACTGCTACCCCAACCGTTCTCCTCTACACCCGCTTTTTCGAATATAAGGCCCGGCGAGTTGTTTCAATTTTCCGTAGGATACTGGACCAGGCGCCGCAGGTCCGCTTTCAAGTCATGGGACAGGGCCTTCAGGGAGAGGAGGCCGAGATGGAACGATTGGTGGCTGAGGCAGGCCTCCGGAATAGGGTCGAGATGGCGGGTTGGACCAGCCCCGAGCTTCTGCCCGCCGGCTTCCGCCGGGCGCAGGTGGCCATCTACCCCCTGGATGACACCCTGGTCAACCGCACCAAGTGCCCGTTGAAGCTGGTGGAGCTTATGGAAGCGGGGCTACCTGTGGTAGCCGACCGCGTGGGGCAGGCGTCAGAGTACATTAAACAAGGGGACAGCGGCCTGCTGGTGGAGCCGGGAGATGTGGAGGCATTCGCATCCAGTGTCGTTAGACTATTAACCGATGCGGAGCTTCGGCGCCGGCTGGGGCAGGGGGCCAGGTCGCGCATCTTGAGTGAATTCCACTGGGACCGGCTGGCCGAGACAGCCGAAGAGGCGTACGGGCTTTGAGGCGGATTCTGGCATACTGGCTCCCCGTCTTCCTCTGGGCGGGGGTCATTTTCCTCTTTTCGTCCCAGAGCAGCCTGCCTCATAGCCAGGACAATCTATTAGACGTCATCATGGGGAAAACGGCCCATTTCCTGGAATTCGGCATCCTGGCAGGGCTTATCCTCAGGGCTTTCCGGAGCGCTGGTTCTCTAACCCCTAAGCTATTACTCTATTCCTGGACGCTGGCCGTATTATATGCGGTGTCCGACGAGGTGCACCAGAGCATGGTTCCGCAGAGGACGCCCTCTCCGGTGGACGTTGGCATAGACTCCATTGGGGTTGTTTTCGGGCTGGCGGCGACTTGGGTTGCCGGGCGGAGAAGCTGGGCCTTCGTCGCCCGCCTACGGGTGCGGGGCTAGAAAGCCCCGCCTATCCAAGCGGAACAATCAACCGAACTGCATCCCTTGTTACCTCCGTAACGACGCAAGGGACTCCAGGATAGGGTATGTCCTTGAGCCCTTCTGTAGTTCAATATTTAAGAGGACTTACGCGCTCTGCTCCACAGTGTAACCCTTGTCGCGGAAGTCCTTAATGACAGGACCGGCATCCGTAGTGCCCAGGCGTACGATGAGGTCCTTGCGCTTTGAGCCTGGTGAGGTTACCACGAACATACTGTGGATGACCATCCGGTGCTTGTTGATGACATTGGTGATCTCACCCAGAGGCTTTCCCTTGAAGGACTCGTAGAAGTGGAGACGCACGGTGTTCTCGTAGGGGCCGAGAATGTCTATCAGGATATCGAAGATATCGGTGTCTGTTAGAAGGCCCAGGAGATGGTCCTTACTCTCTACCACCAGAAGGGACCCAATCTTGTGCTGGCGTGCCAGGCGGGCGGCGTTCTCAATGGTGGTGTCAGGAGAGACCGTGATAAGTTTCGACGCCTTGGTCATAATCTCCCCCACCTTCAGCTTGGCTAAAAGATAGTGGAGCTCCCAGATGCTAAGGGAGGTCGCAGAGGACGGGGCCGCTTCCTTGATGTCCGGCATGGTGACAAGCCCTGTCAGGCGCCCATTATCCACCACCGGTAACCGGCGGACGTCATGCTTCTTCATAAGGTCCTGAGCGTCCGTAACCAGAGTGTCACTGGTGACGGTGATTACGTTGGTCACCATGTAATCCTTTACGTACATAGGTCCCCCTTTCAGAGACTGATTGTTCGGTTCCGGTATAGCAGAGTATATGGAGATGGATTGCTAATGTCAAGAGATTTCTTGCCCAAAAATCGGGTTTGTGAAAAAGATTCTGCGCGGGTTGATGGCCCGGCGGCCCGTTAGCGGGCCGCCGAATCATTTAAGCACCCGCTACCGACGTGGCAGCCTCACGCCCAGGACGAGACCGGCCAGGGAGAGTACCGCCAGCGAAAGAAAAGCTACCGGGTAGCCGAAGGAGTCGCTCAGGCCACCGACCAGCGGTGGGGTAAGCGACCCCATGGCAATGGACATTCCCCAGACCACACCCACGGTGGTGCCCCGCCGCTCACCCACCGCCAGCTCCGAGGCGAACATCATGGACACCGGCGACATGAAAAGCAAGAAGGAGAAGACCGCGGATCCCAGGACGGACATTAGGGCGATGTGCCAGATGGCCCATGAAGAGATGAAACCGGAGAGTCCGAAGGCGATCACCGCGATAGTGGCGATAGAGAGCGCTAGAAGGATGACGTTTCTGCGTCCCATCCGGTCGGAAAGAATTCCCCCAAGCGGCTGGGTGGCCAGGGCCGGCAGAAGCATGAGGGCCACCAGACTGCTGGCAGTAGCGATCTGGAGCCCGCCCACCCGGCTATAAAACGTTGGGATAAATGATACAAAGCCCATAAAGACCATCATGTTGAAGCCGTTGACGACAGTCAGCAAGACCAGGGGCCGGCTAATGCCCTTAAGGGCGCCTCGTCCGCCCACGGAGCCAGGCTCCTCGAAGAGGAAACCAGCGACTAGCGCCGCCAGTATGCCGGGGACGATCATTACATAGGCAGCCTGTTGCCAGCCCAACGCTGCGATGAACAGGCCGCCTGCAAGAAATACCGTAACGAACCCCAGGGCGTTGCCGATGCCGTGAATACCCGAGGCCTTGCCGCGGCTCTGCGGGAAGAAATAGGCCAGAATGTTGGTGCTCTGGGGGTGGTAAGCGCTGCCGGCCAGTCCCAGGAGTATGGCGGCGGCCAGGAGCATGCCGTAACCGTAGTTGCCGGAAAGGCCCAGGATTGCCATGCTTACGGCACAGAGTGCCAGTCCTATCATCAGGGCCGTCTTGCGTTTTTGATGGAGATCGGCGTAGTAGCCTATGGTAGGCTGAAAAATGGCAGACGTGAAGACGTTGGCGAAGGTGATGATACCTGCCTCAAGGTTGCTGAGTCCGAAGGCCTTGATCAGAGAGAATAGGAATACCGGAAAGATCATGGAGTAGAAGTCGTTGACCAGATGGCAGCCGGTTAGCCCGTACAGGAGCTTGGTCTTCCGGGAACCTACGATATCCTGCGTCAGCACTGCCATTGTCATACCTCCTTCTGTTGAATGCCTAAGCATCTTTCAGGGAGCCATTCTAACACCGATGGGCACTGGCGGCAAAGGACGCCCGAGGCTAAAGCCAGATCGGGCTGAGAGACCTAAGCCCGCAAGGGGCTCCAGCCGGATTTCGAAGAGCCGGCAATTGCCCAAAACACGCGTAGGCGCCTGCCGGGGCGCCTGCCCTAACCTCCGCCCCGGCGCAGGGCCGCCGCGTGGGCGAGGTCTTCCAGGGTGTCGTCCAGGGGGGGCAGGACCATCGGCCCGTAGCGGCGCTCCAGGGCCAGGCGCAGGAGGTGGTCGGCGAAAAGGGGGTTCTTGGGCAGTAGGGGGCCGTGCAAGTAACTGGCGAAGGTGTTGCGGTGGATGGCGCCCTCGGTCCTGTCCTTGCCGTTGTTCCCGTGGCCCCGGCGAACCCGGCCCAGCGGGTGGCAGCTTGCTCCCAGGTAGGTGCGGCCCCCGTGGTTTTCGAAGCCTACCAGCTTGCTCTTCTCCCATTCTACTACTACGTTGCCGATGCACCGGGGGACGCGCGGGCCGGGATGCTCGGTCCAGGCGTCAAAGAACCCCAATCCAGCTAGGTCCGGCCCTTCCGCCGGACGGTAATAGCGGCAGAGAAGCTGGAACCCCCCGCAAATAGCCAGGGCTACCAGGCCGTCCTCCAGGTCATGCCGCAGGCCTTCCCCCTTTGTCTCCAGCAGGTCTCTTGCGACGCCTTTCTGTTGGGCGTCGGGTCCGCCCCCGAAGAAGAGCAGGTCCAGACCCTGAGGCCAGGACTCGCCCAGGCCGATAGACTTCACTCGCGCCTCTATTCCCCTCCACCGGCAGCGCTGGACCAGGCAAAGGATATTCCCCCGATCCCCGTAAAGGTTCATCTCAGCCGGATAGAGATGGCCGATGTTCAGTTCCAAGCTGTTTCCCCTCTCTGTAACGGGAGCGTTGTTCCCCTTCTCTTTCGACAAAGAGCTATTCCCCCTCTCCGTCGCCGGCTGACCCTTACCCACACTTGACACAGGGGGGGTCAGGGCCGGAGTGCATAGGATGAGGATAGTGTTGTTGAGTAAGGATAGCATACATCTCAGTTGCTGCAGACAACCGCTCCAGACCGCGCCAGAGGGTTTGGGTGCCCGGGAAGCCATCCCCTTTTCTTCCCAGATGGCCGCCGATGGCTCCCACCATGAGTACCGCTTTGAGTATAGAAGGTGGTTTTGGGGGAGCAACCGGCGTCTTGTTAACATAGCAACACAGCGCTTTCCACTCGATATCCTTGAAGAACACCGTACAAGGCATTTCAGGTATCTCGCGGCCGAGCATCGCCAAGTGATAAACACGCCACGCCACCACCATATCCACCCCAAGACAGGTCTCGAGGCGATCGGCCGTCCCCAGTTGACGGTCCTGAATCCGGCAGCCACTTTTCAGCGTACGGTGGTAGACCTCGATGCCCCAACGTCCCGAATACCATTCCACCCGCTTTTGAGCATCTTGAAAGCTCTTGACCTCCACCGTGGTCAGAAGCATCCATTCAATGGGCGATGGGACGGTTTGGTTG
>JAUYDP010000381.1 GCA_030691805.1 Dehalococcoidia bacterium
AAGCAGGAACAACGGAGAAACGCTTCCCCTCCCGTGGTGCTCGACTCTCAACCCTCGACCCTCGACCCTCACCTGTTCCTTGTTCCGTGTTCCTCGTCCCTCACCTGTTCCTTGTTCCTCGTCCCTGACAAATCTAGGTCCCCCGTTATCGCTGGCCGCTGACCGCTGACCACTGACCACTGACCGCTGACCGCTGATCACTGATTAGCTTCAACGTCGAGATAGGGCCGGCCCCAAGAATAGCTGCTGAAGGTCGGGACGGGAAGTGCACCAGGTGGCTTGGACAGCGGCAGTCCGAGCACCCAAACCGCGGCACCCACGTGCCGGTCCCCGGCGCCCCTCGGACCAGAGCGGCCCATTGACACTCCAGCTTATCGGCGCCTGCCTGCCACCAGACCTCTACTATCGGGGCGACGGCCGCAAGGTAGTCTATATGCCAGCGCAAGGGCTTGTGAGGCCGCAGATGGCGGGCGATTCGGGCCTTTAGACCGCCCAAGGCGCTACCAACATAAAGATAGTAGCCGCTGGGGAATTCAATCAAACCGAGCCTGCCTACTTCTATTGAGTCCCGGCAGGGCAGGTAAATCAGAAGCGCGTAGGCGCCGGCTGACGCGCGCTGCTTTTCAACCAAGACTGTGCCAGCAGTGAAATCCCATGGTCACCGGACGAGGCGCAGCTTCGCCTGTCTGGGCCTGGCTGGCGTGGTCTTCTTCGCTGGCTCGAGCGCATTGCTCAGTAGAGACGTTTGGCCGCCGGCCAGGCGCTGCCGCGCAGCCAGGCAGTAATCTGGCTCGCTATCGTAACCAATGTAGCGCCTCCCCTCTTTCACTGCTGCCACGGCGGTGGTACCGCTGCCCATGAAAGGGTCCAGGACCAGGTCTCCCACATTGGTATAGAGCAGGATCAGGCGGCGCGGTAACTCCTCCGGAAATGGCGAGGGGTGCCGGACCCGCCGAGGGGACTCCGTCGAGAACCTCCAAATGCTCCTGGTCCATTCCACGAAGTCCCGGTTGCTGATCCCGCTGCGCTTGCCGGTGGAATCCAGTTTCAGGCTGCCTTTGCTGAAAACCAGGATATATTCATGGACGTCCCGCAGGGTTGGGTTGCTGGCTCGAGCGAAGCTGCCCCAGGCCGTCGAGACACCAACCGAAGCCCCCTTGTCCCAGATGATCTCTCCCCGCATGATCAACCCCAGTTCATGGAGCTGCATGGTGATATAGGAATGCAACGGAATATATGGCTGGCGCCAGGTGGAGGCCACGTTCACCGCCAGGCGCCCCCCGGTGCAGAGCACCCGCACGCATTCCCTCCAGACCTCCTTTAATAAAGCCAGATACTCTTCCAGGTTTCCCAGGTGTCTCCCGTTGTCCACAGGTCTCTCGTAGGCCTTGCCCACATTGTATGGGGGAGATGTGACCACCAATTGCACCGAGCCGTCTTCCACCTCCTCCATACGACGGGCATCCTTGCAATAGATGAGATTAGCCAGCATAGCTAGGGATTGAGCTGCTCCATCTTGCCGGTGACCAGATATACTACGCGCTCGCCGATGTTGGTGATTCGGTCGTGGATGCGTTCCAGGTTATGGGCCACCCAGATGAGGTATGTAGCGCGGTCCACGGTACCGGGGTCCCCCATCATTATAACCAGCAGCTCACTGAACACCTGCTTATACAGGGCGTCCACCTCGTCATCCTCGGCACATATCCGGCGGGCCGTCTCCACGTCGTGGTCAATGAACGCCTGAATGACCAGGCGCAGATCTTCCTGACATTTCTTGGCCATCCTGGGAATATCTATAAGGGGCTTCAGCAGAGGCTGGTCAGCGATGCGCAGAACGAGCCTGGCTATACCCTCGGCATGGTCCCCCATCCTCTCGATATCCGAGATTATGCTCATGATAGCACCCACCGTGCGCAGGTCCGTAGCCATGGGTTGCTGGGTAGCCAGCAGACGCAGGCATTCCTCCTCCAGGTCCCAGCGGACCCTATCAATGGCGGTGTCTTCTTCGATAACCGCCTCGGCCAGCCGCGTATCCCGCCTGGCCAGGGCCTGAATGGACTTTTCGATGGCCTTCTCCACCAAAACGCCCATCGCCTGGAGGGCCTCGAATAGCTCGTGTAACTGGCGGTCGAGAATCTCTCGTGTCATAATTAGCCAAACCTACCCGTAATATAATCCTCTGTCCTCTTATCGCTGGGGCGCGTGAAGAGTATCCCCGTCGGTCCAGATTCAATTAGCTCGCCGTTCAGGAGGAAGTTGGTGCTATCGGAGATGCGTGCAGCCTGCTGCATGTTATGCGTGACGATGACTATGGTATAGTCCCGTTTCAACTCGGTCATTAGCTCCTCGATACGGTAGGTGGCCAGGGGGTCCAACGAGGCAGCCGGCTCGTCCATCAGGATCACCTCTGGGTCTACCGCGAGGGCCCGCGCGATGCAAAGCCGCTGCTGCTGGCCTCCGGAGAGATCCAGGGCATTCTGGCGAAGGCGGTCCTTTACCTCGTCCCATAGAGCCGCCCGCTCCAGAGAGCGCCGCACCACCCCATGCAGGTCGCCCCGATAACCGTTGATGCGGGGACCGAAGGCCACGTTGTCGTAGATAGACTTGGGGAAGGGATTGGGCTTCTGAAACACCATGCCGATCTGGTACCGCACCTCGGTGGCGTCCATTTCCGTGGCATAGATATCCTGGCCCTTGTACAGGACCTGGCCGTCAAGGTGAAAACCTGGGACCAGGTCGTTCATACGATTGAAGCAGCGCAGAAGAGTGCTCTTGCCGCAGCCGGATGGGCCGATGATGGCCGTAATGCTGTGGCGAATGATGGACATGGAGATACATTTGACAGCGGTCACGTGTCCGTAGTGGACCGTGACATTCTTGGCCTCCAGAACGGCCTCGCCGCCGGCATGCTCCATGGGAGCGGTCTCCCGCGGCAGCACCCGGATCATAGATTGAGGCGGCGCGCTTTGGGAGTCTCCTATCATCATCAAGCTACCATTCCCCATATTCTACCATCAGGCCGGGGGCGCCCCCCAAGTTCTCCAAAGCGCCACAGGCCGGGGGTACGGGGGTGTCCCCCGGACCTCATCCCCTGGTTGACACAAGCCCTCACCAAGCCATCCTCCGCTGGTAAAGGCCGACAGGCCGGGGGTACGGGGGTGTCCCCCGAACCTCATCCCCTGGTTGACATAAGCCCTCACCACGCGAACCTCCGCTGGTAATTGCCGACAGGCCGGGGGTACGGGGGTGTCCCCCGAACCTA
>JAUYDP010000072.1 GCA_030691805.1 Dehalococcoidia bacterium
GAAACCCCATCCTTTGCCAACCCATATGCTAACCCGTGGGGGGCGACCTGGTGTCGCTCCAGCCCTGTTGCACCCGAAACCCCATCCTACGCCAACCCGTATGCTAACCCGTGGGGGGCGACCTGGTGTCGCTCCAGCCCCGCTGCACCCGAAACCCCATCCTACGCCAACCTGTATGCTAACCCGTAGGGGGCGACCTGGTATCGACCCACTCCTTGTAAATGCGCCAAGCCCGGTGAAATGCGCGCTATAATCACCGGCGGCAGCGGCCTTATCGGGCGGGCGCTGGCCAACAGCCTGGCCTCTTCGGGCCATGAGGTGATCGTCCTGAGCCGGGCCCCCGGGCGGGTAGGCGGTCTGCCCGACGGCGCCAGGGCGGTGCGCTGGGACGGCCGCACGGCAGAGGGATGGGCGCAGCTCTGCGAGGATGCCGCCATCATCAACCTGGCAGGGGAAAACCTCTCCTCAGGGCGGTGGACTGGGGAGCGAAAGCGCCGCATCCGCCAGAGCCGGCTGGAAGCCGGCTGGGCGGTGGTGGCAGCGGTGGAGGCGGCGGAGCGCAAGCCACGAGTGGTGGTCCAGGCGTCGGCGGTCGGCTATTATGGCTTCCGCGGGGACGAGGAAGTGGATGAACAGACCAGCCCCGGCGAAGACTACCTGGCCCGGGTCTGCCAGGACTGGGAGGCCTCCACCGCCCCTGTAGAGGCGTTAGGGGTGCGCCGGGTGATTATTCGTACGGCGCCGGTCCTCAGCCGGACAGGAGGCATGCTCCCCAGATTGGTCCTCCCCTTCCGATTCTTCGTGGGCGGGAGGCTCGGGAGCGGGCGTCAATGGTTCCCCTGGATCCACATCGCTGACGAAGTAGGAGCGATCCGCTTTCTGATGGAAAACGAACAAACGATTGGCCCCTTCAACCTATCATCGCCGCACCCGACGACTAACGCGCAGTTCAGCCGCTTACTGGGGCGGCTGATGAGCCGCCCGGCGTTAATACCGGCTCCATCCTTCGCCCTGCGAATCCTGCTGGGGCAGATGGCTACCGCCCTTTTGGGCGGGCAGCGGGTCGTGCCCCGTCGCCTGCTGGACGCCGGCTTCACCTTCGCCTTCCCCGACGCCTTCACCGCACTGCGCGACCTGCTCGGGTAGAGGCGGTAACCTTCGCCCCCAGGCAAGATTGGAATTCCGGTAGCGATGGTAACAGGTCCCAACTGCGACCCTGTAGATGCCTTCCAGCCCTTCGCTTGCGCACTCCTCCCCACTGCTTGAAGAAAAACGGCGCCCCGGCCGCCAGTCACTGGTCCCTGGTGGCTACCACCCACTCCTTGCGAAGCGGTCTGGCTCCTGGACCAGACTCACCTCACAAGACCACCCCATCAATGCCGGTCTAGCCAGCCCCCAGCTTTGCGGCCCCATCTTGATCAGGTGTAGGTTGCCCTTCATTATTGTCCGTCCTGGAAAGCCTTGCATCTGGACGCCAATGTTCATGGCAAGGCTTTCCAGGACGCCCCAGACCCGTCAGGGCGCCGCAGGGCAGACGTCCATGGCCGGCTCAGTCATCGGCCTCCCGGCCCGGCTCCACTTTGCTTACGTGGCGGCGTACGACTCGAATGGCGGGTAAAAGGCATCCACGCTGGGTTTGGACTTGATTGCACCGTCAAGCATCAGATAGTCCCAAAACAGCTCGATGGTGCGCTTCTCCCCGTTCCCCATCCCCCACGCGTTCGGGTCGCGATTGCCCAGGATGTGCCGGTCTACCTCCCACATCTCTTGATCCCAATTATGGAGGTCCCCCTTGGCTATGTAGCTGGACGTATGAGCAGCGGACTTGCGACATGCCTCTAAGAGAGAGCGCGGCGCCCAAGGGTAATCGCGAAAGATGCGCTCATTGATTACCAAGGTGTGTATGATAGGCAGGATGCCGGTCCTGTGGTAGTATTCGGCCTCAACCTCTGAGGAATTATCGAAGAGGCGGCAAATGCCGGGCTGGGTCAGGTCGAAGGGCGATACGCAAGCGTCGAACTCGCCCTGCTGCATCATTCTGACGATTTGTTGGATCTGGGTAGTCCCGGCTGGCGGTGGAGGCAGGATTGCTATCGAAACACCAGACTCTTTGGCCCCGGCAGTGCCAATCTCTTCCATCGAGTACCAGCGCATGTCCTGGGGCAGGACGCCGAATTCGTCCCGCAGAATACCCCTGACCCAGGTCATAGTCGAGGCTGCATAGGAATGCAGCCCTACCTTCTTTCCCTTCAGATCAGCAGGTACCTTGATGCCTGATC
The DNA here is from genome assembly GCA_030691805.1 of Dehalococcoidia bacterium. GTDB lineage: Bacteria > Chloroflexota > Dehalococcoidia > JAUYDP01 > JAUYDP01 > JAUYDP01. The sequence goes on from JAUYDP010000072.1 coordinate 2,280, forward strand.
CCTCGCGGCAGTAGATACAGCGATGCCGGAAGGAGCGGAAGGGGAAGACGGGGAGGCCAACTAGCGGCGCTCCCGCCAGCTTGTGTTGGGTGAAGTAGGACGTCGAGAACTCGGCCCCGTCGAATTGTCCCCCCAGGATTCTTTCGCCCATGGTCATCATCCAGGGCTCCGGCACGTCAGTGACGCACGTGAGATCAATCCCCTCCGGCTTGACCGTGCCGTCAATCAACGCTCCCAGAGAGGCGTGCTTGCCAAGGCCGATAGTAAGGGCGAGTTGCGGGCTAGCTGGCATGGTATTTCCTCCACTGACAAAGTTGGGTCCCTGCCAGCTATTTTAGCGCACACTGCGAGAATCAGCACCCTGCCGCGCCTGGACGCCAGCGACTCCGTCCTCGGAGGAAACCACCGGCCTGCGGCGTCGGTCTTCCTGGCTAATGTTGACATCAAGGAGAATTCGCCGGCAGGTTAGCCTTCGTCAGTGTTTGAGAGCCTTATACTTCTCCTCGATTGCTTGGAGTTGTGCTTCCTTGGCGCCGATCTC
>JAUYDP010000142.1 GCA_030691805.1 Dehalococcoidia bacterium
AGCCGCCTCCTCCTTGGCCAGGGGGCAGGTCTTCCGCAAACCCACCATCGTTGGACTGACGCTGACCTACTTCCTCTTCGTCTTCTACCAGATTTACGCCACCTTCTTCGTGGCCTACCTACGTCGAGGGCTCGGCCTACCCACCGAGGTTGTGGGCAATATCTGGTTCTGGTGGGCGGTCCTGGCATTTCTCCTGATGATGCTCTGGGGTCTGCTCTCCGACCGCTTTGGACGGAGGCAGGTAATGGCGCCCTGCATGCTGTTCCTGGTGGCCAGTGTGTTGATGCCCATCTTCTGGCACGACGTCCCGCTCCTTTATGCCTCAGCCATGCTCTACGGAGCGACATTCGCCGGCCCTATGACCATCATCCTCGCCGCCGCCGGTGACGCCGTTCCCCGTCCCATGGCGGCAGCCGCCGTCGGATTGGTCACCGCCGGATTTGGGCTGGGCCAGGCAGTCGCTCCCGCCATCGCCGGGTTCCTGACCGACTTTACCGGCTCCTTCTATCCCGGTTTCGTCCTCTCGGCGGTGGGTATGGCCCTTTCCCTGCTTACGTTTTTTTTGCTGCCCCTGGAGAGGCATGGCTCTCACGCGTAAAATCTTGGGAAAAGTCCATTTTCATTTGATACGCGGGCCTTTCCAGGCACGTTAGAGGGGCTAGAAAGCCCATCCTATCCGATTTTTCAATATTCTCAATCTAAAGTTGACCGTTTCAATATGAGGTTGTAAACTGGCGACATCCTGTTCCAAGAAAGGAGACATTCGATGGCAGAGAGAGAAGTTCAGCGCGTCAAAGAGACCGAGGCCAAGCAGCCGGATTTCTACGAGTGGGTGGTTGCCCGGTGGAATGGCTGGCAGAAGCGAGCGGAAGAGGGCCGGGTAATCCAAAAGGGCAAAGAGGTGCCCTGGGACCAGGGGCGCCAGGGAAGGATCAAGTATTTGGTGCACCCGCTCCGGGAGGACCTGGTGACCCAGAACTGGCTTCTCTTTATCCAGGACATCCGCACCCATTCCGGCCGCCACCGCCATCAGGGAGGCCTGGCTATTTACGTGTTGGAAGGCAAGGGCTGGACTACGGTGAATGGCGTCCGCCACGACTGGGAAGAGGGAGACCTTATACTCTTGCCCATTCTAGCCAGAGGGGTTGAGCATCAGCACTTCAATGCTGAGCCTGGCGCTCCCTGTAAATGGCTGGCGCTGATCTTCCAGCCGCTTATCGAGGCTATGGCCAGTCCCGTAGACCAGAAAGAGGTCTCGCCGGACTACGCCCATATTTAGCGTAGAGGACGCTCCTAACGCTGTTTTGAGAAGAACGGGGCCATTTTGGACTCCGCACCCCTCTTGGCCAGTTCCGCCTCGAATATGCGCCTTATCTCCGGGTCCTCATCCTCGTATTCGATCTGGTTGCCGCCGGCCTTGACGCTGTCCTCTACACCGGCCATGCTCAAGACCCCGCTTACGCGGAACTTCTGGCTGCCCCATCGCACCGCCAGATAACGGGCCGGCTCCCGCCCGACGTTAAAGTGCTGGTGAAACCACATGTCAGGTGGCACAAACAAGCTGCCGGTATGCCAGTCTACCCTGGTCTTAGTTTGCCCATCTTTCCATAGAATAGAGTAACCCTCTCCACTGATCAGGACGATATGCGCCCCGGCGGCATGGCGGTGGGCCTTTTTATATGTCCCCACCGGGAACTCCGAGATATGAGCGCACATGGTGTTATTGGCCAGCTCGAAGTTGATGCTGGTTCCACCTGCGCCGCGTCTCAACATGTCCTGGAGCTTGAAAGAAGCCACGTCAGGGATGAAGTTGCTCTCCCAAACGCGCCCCGGATGGGCTTTGCCGCTGCTGGAGAAGTAGTCTGGCTCTCCGGCGTAACGGTCCTTGAGGACCATGGGGTTGTGGAAGATAAGCTCCCTGTTGTGGAAGAGGTTGATCACCAGAGGCGCGGTGGTCACGGCCAGCAAGCGGGCCGGCTGGTCTCCTTGCCCGTTGAAGTGCTGGCGCCAGGCATTTAGAGGAGGAGAAAAGAGGCTGCCCGCCTGCCATTCAAAATTCTGCTTCTTCCCGCCCTCGTTCCAGATGGTGGTCGCCCCGCGGCCGCTCAGGACAAAGATGACCTCTTCAAAAAGGTACTTCTCTGGTTTCAGGTTTCCGCCGGGAGGTATCTCCACCACGTACGCATCGTTAGTCCCGCCGGTACCATCCAGGTTGACGTAGGTCCCTGCGCCACCTTTGCGCCTCCAGGGAGCTACCGCCACGTCCTTCAGGTCGGTGATGTGGAAACCTCGGATAACGGGCAGACCTTCTTCCTCCAGCCATTTATCGTAGGAAGTCAGATCACTGAATACCGCTTGACTTACTTCAGATTCGGGCATATAACATGTTCTCCTATTAAATCAACCCAAAGATTTGTATGGATAATACAGATTATCTCCGATTTAGCCCGTTCTAATCAAATAGGGCCGCACCCCATTTATCTATGATCTTCTGCGCTAGCTCAGGGCTAGGGTCGGACACCTTGGGGAACTGGTCTATCCATTCATAGGGCCGGCAGGCGTCAATAATGGCCCTGGAGTTATGGCCTTTCTGGCCTACGGGCACCGCTGGGTCCAAGGGGCTGCTCCAGCAACGGCGGATAATATCAATAGACGTCGCCGGGTCGGAGCGGGTAGACATCGCCCAGAGGACATCGTCTGTATTGTAGGGGTCTATGTCCTCGTCCACAACAATAACGTAGCGTCCCATGTAGGCCCCGGCGCGGCACTGGGAGGCCACTAAAGCAGCCTGGCGGGCATGGCCGGGATACCGTTGCTTAATGGCCACTATCAATATATAAGAAAACCCTCCTAACTCGTGGGAACGCACCGAGCGGACATCCGGCACGCCGGTCGCTTCCAGAGCATCCAGGATCATAGCGGACTGAAGCAAGCCAGACAACAGGCTGTGGCCTGAGACCGGTGGCCGGGTAGGGGGGGCGCCGGAGATGATGGGGTTGTTCCGGTGCATGATGGACTTTATCCGTATGGTCGGCTCCGGCCGGGCGTTGCTGGCGTAGTAGCCGGTCCATTCGCCAAAGGGACCTTCCACCATTTCGTCTCCGGGATATGACCAGCCCTCGATAGCTATCTCCGCGGTTGCCGGGATGGGCAAGCCGGTGACCGGACCCCTAATAACCTCCACCGGCTTGCCCATAAAACCACCGATGAAATCATACTCCGACTGGCCATGGGGCAGGTCCACGGAGCCAGCCGCTACCAGCACACCGGGGTCCTGGCCGAAGCAGATAGCTACCGGGCAAGGCTCGCCCTTTGCAAAGTACTTTTCCCTGATAATCCGGCCGTGCTTTCCGGGCGAGACAAAGAAGGCCAGTGTATCCCGATTATGGACCATCACCCTATACGTGCCCATGTTCACCCAGCCGCTGTCCGGGTCCTTGGTTATGGTAACGCTGCCCGTCCCGATGTAACGTCCGCCATCCAGCTCATGGTACAGGGGGACGGGAAACTCGTAGAGGTCTATGTCGTCCCCCGTGTGAACGTTTTCCAGGACAGGGCCGGAGGATACCAGCATTGGGGATATTGGTACCGTACTCTTGGCGCGGCGGCGCCACTCCTGGATGAACCCCATCTCCGTGAGGTCCAGCGGCATATTCACAGCCAGGGCAATACGGTCTATAGAGGTAAGGGGGTTCACCAGGACACGGTAGCCGGAGGGATACCCGACTATGTCATCGAAGAGAAAGGCCGGCTTAAGCTTTCGGTCCCTGGAGACCACGTCGCAGATGGTTCCAAGCTCCAGTTCCCAGTGGACGCCCTTGAACTCTTTGAGCTCTCCCATGGCTCGAACCTGGTCTAACCAATCCCGGAGATCGGAGTAGGGCATTTTACCTCCTAAGACCTATTGCCGAAACACAAACGGGCTCTTATGCTATGGGGTGTCCCCATCCGGCCCGTAATAACGACCTTACGGCCTATCACCATGTGGCTGGCAAGCTTGGCGAGGTCGTTAGACACCCTTCCCGGCATGAACGTCGCCACACCCATTGGATTGGCTATGACGGCAACATGGTAACACAAGAAGGTCCGTTAGTCTATCCAGCAACCGGCCATGTTATTCCGGAAATAGTTCACCAGATTTACAACCTGAATAGAGCATCGAGATCACCGGTCTTTCGGGCCAATTCCCGGTTGGACACGTCTGCCTTAAATCCGCTACAATGAGATTGCAGATAGTTCTTTTTTTTTGCCCATAAAGGGGCCGGCCGGCAGACAGCGAGGCTAACCAGTGGAAACGAACAAAGAAACTAGCGCCGAATTCATTCGGCAGGCCTCCCCAGAGGCCAATATCGGGGCGGCGCTGGTAGTGGGAGGAGGCATCGCCGGGATCCAGGCATCCCTGGACCTGGCGGAATCGGGAATCAAGGTCTACCTGGTGGAAAAGGGGCCGGCCATCGGAGGCAAGATGGCCCAACTGGATAAGACCTTCCCCACCAACGATTGCGCCATGTGCATTATCTCCCCCAAGCTAACCGAATGCGGACGCCACCCCAACATCGAGGTCCTTACTAACACCACCGTCAGGGCACTCTCCGGAGAGCCAGGCCATTTCAAGGTTTCCATTGATTCTGCGCCACGCTACGTGGATATAGATAAATGCACTGCCTGCAACCTCTGCGCCGAGGCCTGTCCGGTGCGTCTCCCTAACGAATTCAACGCCAACCTGGGAGAGCGCAAGGCCATCTTCAAGCTCTATCCCCAGGCCGTGCCCAACGCCTACGGCATCACCAAGAAGGGGACAGCCCCCTGCAAGGCGGCCTGCCCCGCTGGCATAAGCGTCCAGGGCTATATAGCATTGATCGCCGACCGGCGCTACGGCGACGCTCTACGCGTGATAAAAGACCGCATGCCCTTCGCCGCCGCCTGCGGACGTATCTGC
>JAUYDP010000153.1 GCA_030691805.1 Dehalococcoidia bacterium
AGCGTGGTGGTCGCCACCGGAACGGCCAGCGGCAAGACCCTCTGTTACAATGCCGCCTTCTTCCAGGCCTTTCTGGAGAACCCCCGCAGCCGGGCACTTTATCTCTTCCCCACCAAGGCCCTGGCCCAGGACCAGCTACGCAGCCTTCGGGGGCTGGCGTCTCTCTGCTGCCCCAGCCTCTACGCCGATACCTTCGATGGAGACACACCCCAGCCGGTGCGGGGACGCATCAAGCGCTCGGCCCAGGTGGTACTGACCAACCCGGATATGCTTCACCTGGGCATACTGCCTAACCACGCCTCGTGGGCCTCGTTCCTCAAGAACCTGCGATACGTGGTGATTGACGAAGCTCACGTTTACCGAGGGGTCTTTGGGTCTCACGTGGCCAACGTTATACGACGCCTGCGCCGACTCTGCCTCATTTATGGTTCGTCCCCGCAGTTCATCCTCTGCTCGGCCACCATCGCCAATCCCGGTGAGCACGTAGAGCGGCTGACCGGCCTGCCGGTGGAGGTGGTGGAGGATGATGGAGGGCCCCGCGGCGCCAAGGACTTCATCTTCTGGAACCCTCCGGTAATAGACCCAGCCTCGGGCCGCCGCCGCAGCGCCCACAGCGAGGCCACCCATCTCTTCACTCAGATGGTACGGGCGGGTATCCGCAACATCAGCTTTACCAAGACCCGTAAGGTGGCCGAGTTGGTATATAAGTACGCCCGCGAGGCTCTGGAAGCGGATGCCCCACAACTGGCCGGCCGCATCAGTCCCTACCGGGCCGGCTACCTGCCGGAGGACCGGCGGGAGATCGAGCGCGGCCTCTTTGAAGGACGACTCCTGGGGGTCACGGCGACCAACGCCCTGGAGCTAGGGGTGGACATCGGAGACCTGGAGGGGTCTATCCTGACCGGCTACCCGGGCAGCATCGCCAGCGCCTGGCAGCAGGCGGGACGCAGCGGGCGTTCACCTTCGGGACACTCGGTGAGCATACTTATCGGCCTGGATAACCCCCTGGACCAGTACCTGATGCGTCATCCGGAAGCCTTCTTCGGCAAGAGCCCGGAGAGCGCCCGCGTCAAGCCCGAAAACCCCTACATCCTTGAGCAGCACCTCTTGAGCGCCGCCTTCGAAAAGCCCCTCTGCCAGCAAGACGAGGAACTCTTCGGGCCGGGATATGCCCAGGCTATCAACAACCTGGAGCAGAAGGGGCTGCTGGCGAGGCGCCATGATCGCCTTTACCTCTCAGCCGATCTTACATATCCCGCGCAAAACGTGAATATCCGCTCCACGTCCCAGGAGAACTACCAGGTGATTGACACCTCCCAGCAAGGCCCTAGCGGCGGGCGCCTGCTGGAGATAGTTGAAGGGGCAAAGGCCTTCTTTCAGATTCACCCCGGCGCAATCTACCTCCACCAGGGGTATTCGTACCTGGTGACCAAATTGGACCTCCAGGGGCGCTCCGCCTACGTGACGCCGGTGGAGACAGACTACTACACCCAGTCCAGGGACCTGACCGACCTGCGTATCAGAGAGACCCTGCTTGAGAAGCCAGCCAGCGCCGGCCGCGCCTACCTGGGCAAGGTGACAGTCACTACTCAAGTTGTGAGCTACAAGAAGAAGCGCCAGTTGACGGAAGAGGCCCTCGGCGAGGAGCCACTGGACCTGCCGGCACAGGTATTCGATACCGTGGCCCTATGGTTCGCCCTGCCCGATGGCCTGGCGCCCCTGCTGTCCAAAGCGGGGCTGGACTTCCCCGGCGGCCTCCACGCCACAGAGCACGCCACTATCGGAATCCTTCCGCTCCTGGCCATGTGCGACCGCAGCGATATCGGTGGCGTTTCGACCCCCTGGCACGTTGACACGGGCAAGCCCCAGGTCTTCGTCTACGACGCCCATCCGGGAGGCGTCGGCATCGCCGAAGAAGGTTATGAGAGGATCGAGGAGCTATGGACACGCACCCTGGCGGCCATCTCCGAGTGTCCCTGCGAAGCCGGCTGCCCCAGTTGCGTCCAGTCCCCCAAGTGCGGCAACAACAACCGCCCCCTGGACAAGGAGGCGGCCCGCAGGATGCTGGAAGCGCTGTTGGGACGTTGAGCAACGGGCCCGCCTGTGTAGTAACCAGATCAGCCGATTGAAATCGGCGCTACCGCCAACCTGGCCGGTCAACCGATTGAAATCGGCGCTACCGCCAACCCAACGCCGGCTTCGGTCGGCAGACCAGACCTCCCGTAGACCGGTTCCGTTGTTGAAGCCACGCCACGTGGCTTCCATCGTCAGTTTGTGCTACTATTGGTGACACCAAGCGAGGCATGATCCTCTGTAAACGAGACCCAGCCCCGGCATGATGCTAAGCGCCATCCGATTTATAGCAGGAGGCTGATAGTTAGTGAAAGACCAGGCCAAACCCAAAAGCAGTTCCGCACAATTCATCGAAGATAACATCAAGACCTTCGTTCGTGAGAGCCCCCTTAACCGCCTTAAGGAAATTGATGGCGGGCCTATCTACGATGAGCCACTGATTGGGTTTGCCGATGGGGACGACCCACTCTTTCAGGACTACAAGCGGATCATTGGGGAATTCCATTTTACTCCCCGTGAGGCTTTCGAAACGCATTTGCGTGATGATTTGGGCATCTCTTCCTCATTTAACGGCGCCCTTACCGTCATTTCCTTTGTGCTCCCCGTATCCAGGATAACCCGGATGAGCAACCGCCGGGAGACCAAAGGCCCATCCCTTCGATGGAACAACACTCGCTGGTACGGCCAGCCCTTTGCGGAGGCGCTTACCCGTCATGTGGTCTCGGTATTACGGGAACAGGGATCCCGGGCTGTGGCCCCGGACCAGATGCCCCTGTATAAGGTGCTGGACCTTCCGAACGGTCGCTGCTCTAATTGGTCTCAGCGGCATATGGCCTACGCCGCCGGGTTGGGGACCTTCGGCCTGAGCGACAGCTTCATCACCCCAGCGGGCACGGCCTTGTGGTGCTGCTCCGTGGTAACCGATATGGTGTTGCCTGCCACCCCTCGTGGATACGCTAATCATCTGGCCAACTGTCCGTTCTTTACCGACGGCTCCTGCGGGGCCTGCATCCAGCGGTGCCCGGCCGGAGCCATCAGCGCTCAGGGGCATGACAAGATAAAGTGCCGGGAGGAGATGTACGGGGTCCAGAAAGCATGGCTGGAAAAGCCCGGCTATATAGGGAATTACGCCGGATGCGGCCTTTGCCAGACCAAGGTGCCCTGTGAGACCCGTATTCCCGGCAGGGCGTTGAATGCGCCGTCCCCAAAGTAGCGGTACTCATCTGACGCTGCTGGAACCGGGCAGCCGGATAGGAGCAGTCCTAGCCTGGCAGTGGGCACGAGGCAGTGGGCACGAGGTTGACACAAGGCGTGCATGCGACCATGCTTTCTAAGAGAAATCACCCAAAGAGGACGTTTCTGAGAAGAGACAATGCCACACCACATCATAGACAACCGCCGGGAGAAGCTGGTGCATCTGGTGAAGGACAGGCTGAGCAAGGCCAGGATCGTATAGGCAAAGGAGGTTGCCGTGGACCGCAATGAAGTATCTGCTGCATTTGAGATTGTGCTGGAAGAGATTAAGAAAGTGGTTGATAGTCTTAACCAGGACGGCGCCGGGGCGTTCCAGAAAGGCGATTACGATACCGCCAGAAGCCTGAGTGAGGTCGCCACCAGGCTTGCCGAATTTCGCGGCAAGGTGCGCAACCTGCAGAAGGAATGGGAAAACCTCTTCAGCACGAGGATTCCCAGAAAACCGAGCAAGAGAAAGCGCCTTCCTCGCCTCCAGCGTGGACTCCGCACACATGAAGATGTCTTCCGTCGGCCCATCCTAGAAACGCTGGGGGGATCAGCTCCAGTGGGGCACGTACTGGACGGGGTTGGTGAGAAGAT
>JAUYDP010000209.1 GCA_030691805.1 Dehalococcoidia bacterium
ATAGAGCTCACGACCATGAAGCAGAGCCTGGTAACCAACAAGAACCGCAAGCTCAGACACCTGCGTGAGTTATACCCGGAGATAAACATCAAGCTACTGTACAAGAAGGACTACCACCGGCTGCTGGCCAAGTATGGCTACGGTCCCTTGGGCAGGGCTAAGGTACAGGGCTTCGAAAGCATCCTTTTCAGCGAGGCTCAGATCCAGAAGAGGGTGCGAGAGCTTGGACGCCAGATCTCCCAGGACTACGCCGGCAGACCGCCGCTCCTGGTTGGGGTCCTAAAAGGGGTGGCCTGTTTCATGGCAGACCTGATGCGGGCTATCTCCCTACCCCTTTCCGTGGATTTCATGGCCATTTCGGCTTACGGTAGTGACGGAGACCAGGCAGTAAGAATAGTCAAAGACCTGGACCGGAGCATAACGGGCCTGCACGTCTTGATGATCGAGGATATCGTGGACACCGGGATGACTCTGAACTACGTGCTGAATTACCTGTCAGCCCACCATCCAGCAAGCCTCCAGGTATGCAGCCTGCTCGATAAGCGGCCCCGCCGTCTGGTAAACGTTCCGCTGGCGTACGTGGGGTTCCAGATACCGGATGAATTCGTGGTTGGCTACGGGCTGGACTATCATGAAGAATACCGAAACCTGCCCTTTATCGCCGTGCTACGTCCAACAGCTCATGAGGAAGTCTCAATAGAGGATTAACTGGCAGAGTTCGAGAAAATAAGACGTCCCAAGTAACCTGCCCTCGGCCGCCTTAGCGTAGACCCCCTTCTCCACCGGAGAACCAGCATCCTTCATGCTCGGCCGTCCACACCTACTTGTGTTCTCGTTATTGAGATGGACGGTTCTCCAAGCTTCGCCGAGAGGCTATCTTCGCCACCCGGAAGCCCAATTACTTGGGACATTTTTATGGTAGCACTTTGAAACCCTTTTGTCAAGGGGAATTTCCGGTTAATGGGGAATTTCCGGTTATTCAACAATCTCACGAGACGATTTGACCGCCCAACCCGCAAAGTATACTATGAAAGATAGTGGTACTGATGAGTGCCTTTGCCTCTGGTCATGGAGGACGGGATGAGCCTTGAGGGGAAAGGGAACCTGCGACTAATCGGGGTAGCCTCCGGCCTGGCGGCCTCCGTCTGCATGCTGGTTGTCATGCTCGTTTTGAGACTGCTACTGGGGGTCCCTTCTCTTCCAGAGATGCTCTCCGATGGCCTTACCCTGGTGCTCCCTTTGACCGTCTTTTCAGCGATCTTGGGAGCATTGGAGAGCAATGCTAAGCCTCTCCTACTGGTGGCTCTGGTAACAGGCCATCTGGTTATGGGATCACTGGTAGGAGTGGGATACGCTCGATTGTGGGGGAACACTTCTCTACGGCCATCATCCGGCCCTGGTTCCCGGAACCCGTGGGCCGGCGGCTTGGCTGTGGCGGGCTTGCTTTGGGTCGTGGCCCTTCTTGCCGCCATGCCCGCAGCGGGAGCCGGCCTATTGGGGTTGGACAGCCGGATAGGACCTGTGCCCCTGGCTCTAACCTCGCTTACCGCCAGCCTCGCTTTTGGCCTATCGCTGGTTGTCTTTTTTCAGGGGATCCTCGCGTATCAGGTAGAGGCGTCCGATGATCTCAGTGTAGCCGATCTTGCCAGACGCCGAACGCTCTTGAAACTGGCCACTGTCCCCATCGCTCTTCTGGCCGCCGGCGGCGCCTGGCAGCTATTCATCCGCCAGAGTGCGGGAAGTTCCGAGGAGATGGGGAGTGAAGCCAAACAAGCCCCTAAAGTGGGGATCCCTGACGAGATAACCCCCAATAACATCTTCTATACCGTCTCCAAAAACTTCCAGGACCCGGTGGTAGACGCAAAAGATTGGTCTCTGGACCTGCGCGGCCCCGGAGGGCGACGGCTCTCTTTGAAGTACGCCGATATCAAGGCTCTGCCGCCAGTAGAGCAGATAGCCACACTTACCTGTATAAGTAATGAGGTTGGCGGCGACTATATAGGCAACGCCAGGTGGACTGGCGTCAAGCTACGTGACCTTCTGACGCAACTTGGAGTAAGTGGGGCTGTGGACGTAGTGCTTAAAGCCTGGGACGGCTATGCCGACAGTATCCCGCTTGAGAAGGCCATGCAAGACGGTACGCTGCTGGCTTATCAGATGAATGGAGAACCCCTGCCGCCGGTCCACGGCTTCCCGTTGCGTCTGGTCGTGCCAGGGATTTACGGTATGAAAAATGTCAAGTGGATCACTGCCATCGAGCTGGTGGACTATGATTTTAAGGGTTACTGGCAAAACCGGGGCTGGAGCGACTCGGCCGTGATCAATACCATGTCCCGGCTGGACGAGCCGTCCAAGGGGTCCACCCTTCCCCTGGCTCCAGTGAACCTTGGGGGCATTGCCTTCTCCGGCGACCGGGGCATTTCTCGGGTAGAGATTAGCCCTGATGCCGGCAAGACCTGGCAAGAGATGAAAGTCAAAGAGCCTCTTTCCCGGTACTCCTGGGCTTTATGGACGGGCCAATGGCAGCCCCAGAAGCCAGGCGACTACGTTATCCACGTAAGGGCCACGGACGGACGGGGAAACCTCCAGGAGAAGAAGGACGCGCCGCCCCTACCCGATGGGGCTACCGGATACGACTACTTACCGCTGACCCTCAAATAGCACCTGATAGGCCGGCTGATCCGCCGGCCCGGATCATGGTTAGGGGCCTTTTACCCTGGCTCATACTACCGCAATTTTTCCTTCAGGAACTGGTTCACCATGGCGGGATTAGCCCGCCCGCGGGTCTCCTTCATAATCTGGCCCACCAGAAAAGCCAGGGCCTGCTGCTTCCCCGCCCGGTAATCGGCCACGGCCTGAGGATTAGCGGAGATAGCCCTGTCCGCCGCTGTTTCCAATTGGGCTTCATCGCTGATCTGGGTTAGCCCTTTCGCATCCACCACTTCCCCAGCCGTCCTGCCCGTTTGGAACATCTCCTCGAAGACAGCCTTGGCGATCTTCCCGCTTATCACCCCGTTCTCGTTCAATTCCAGCATCTCGACCAGCCGGGCCGGGCTTACTTTTAGCCGGCTAATTTCAGTCCCGGAAGCATTCAGCAAGCGGGCCACGTCACCAGTGATCCAATTGGCGATGGTCTTGGGGCTTATCTTACCGGACCGGTCCCGAACCGTATCTTCGAAATAGCAGGCCACGTCCTTATCTGCTACA
>JAUYDP010000236.1 GCA_030691805.1 Dehalococcoidia bacterium
GTGGCCCCTTCCCAAAGCTCAGCGCCTTGCTCCTGCGCCACTCTAAGAAGCCACCGGTCCAGGTCCCGACGCCAGCTTACCCGGCTGGCGCAGTCAATGGTTTGCTCCCCGACACCCGACACCCGACAAATATACCCACTATGTCCAGGAGGGTCCGAGAGCACCTCACCAGGTATCTCTCCAAGCTCTCTGGCAATCACCAGCCGGCCGACTCCCATAACCCAGCCCGAGCAGGTCTTGTCCCGCGGCAGAGTCTCTTTCTCCAGGACCAGGGTGCTCAGACCCAGGCGGGCGCACCGCCGGGCCGCGGCGGCCCCGGCAGGCCCTCCGCCAACCACAGCAACGTCGTAGGTCATACGCTCAGGCCCGCCTTTGCGCCCTCGTAGATGGCATCCAGCGCCTTACGGGCCTGGACACAGTCGCCTACGGCGTACACTTCGACTTTGCCCTCAAGCTCCTGCGTAAGCTTCTTTTCCGCACGGGCGCCAACCGCCAGCACCACCGTATCGGCTTCCAGAAATCGGGAGGCCCCATCTTTTTCGTAGGTCACGCCCTTAGAGGTTATCTCCTGGACCCTGGCTCCGGAAAAGGACTTGATGCCCTTCTCCGCTATCCTCTTCATTACTATCCAGCGGACCGTCACCCCCAGGTCCGGCCCGATCTTGTCCAACATCTCCAGTATGGTTACCTTCTTGCCCTGCTCGGCCAGGAAATCAGCGGTCTCCACTCCAACCTGTCCGCCACCCACGATCACGACCCGCTCGCCAGCGCCGGCCTTGCCCGCCAGCACGTCAAGAGCCGTCACCACGTTCTGCCCGTTGACACCGGCCATATTGGGGATAATCGGGCTGGCCCCGGCCGCCACGATGACTGCTTCAGGCTTCTCCCGGCCAACCGTCTCCGCCGTCGCCTCCTGTCCCAAGTTCACTTTCACCCCCAGCCGGGCCATCTGGTTGCTGTAGTAGGAAACCAGGCTATTGATCTCGCCTTTGCCGGTGGGTACGGCGGCTAACGCCAACTGTCCCCCTAAAGCGCCAGATTTCTCATACAGGGTCACCGGGTGGCCGCGAGAAGCCGCCACCCGGGCCGCCTCCATGCCGGCCGGACCGCCTCCGACCACCATCACTTTCCTGGGGTTAGGCGCTGGTCGTATGGCGAACTCATCCTCGCGGCCGGCTGCTGGGTTGGACATACAGGAGATGTCCAGGTTGGCGAAGAGACGGTCGTAACAGCCCTGGTTGCAGGCTACACAGGGCCGTATCTCGTCCACACGCCCCTCCAGGGCCTTGCGGGGCATCTCGGGGTCAGCGATGAGCGCCCTGGCCATAGTCACCATATCTACGCGTCCCTCAGCTATGAGGCGCTCTGCCAGTTCTGGTGTGTTTATGCGGTTGCTAGCGATGACGGGCACCTTGACTACCTTCTTGACCTCTTCGGCCAGATAGGCGTATTGCGCCGGCGCCACGTGCCAGGACACCAGAGGCACCGGAGACTCGTGCCATCCCGGAATGACGTTGATAGAGGCAATCCCAGCCGTTTCAAGCGCCTGGGCCACGACTTTCATGTCCTCCAGCGTATTGCCGCCCGGCAGGAATTCGTCTCCGGAAATGCGGATCATTATGGGATAGTCCTTGCCCACGGTCTGCTGGATGCGGTCCATGATCTCCAGGACGAACTGCATCCGGCGCTCCATGTCGCCACCATATTCATCATTGCGCTTGTTGGAGTATGGGGAGAGGAACTGGGCGATCAGATAACCCACGGCGCCTGCCAGGTCCACTGCATCGGCCCCGGCGTCCCGGGCGCGCCGGGCGCCCTGGGCGAAGGCCTCAATGATTCCCTTTATCTCCGGCACGGTTAGCTCGCGGGGCATCTCGTGGGAAACCCTGGAGGCCACCGCGGAGGGAGCGACCGGCTGAGCGCCTGTGACCTTGGAGGAGGCATACCTTCCTACATGGCACAATTGGACCACGAAAGCCGCCCCGTAGGACTGCACCTCCTGCGCCATCTCCCTCAATCCTGGGATGACGGAATCGTTATGAATGCCCATCATGTTGGTGAAGAACCGGCCCAGAGGGTCCACGTAGCAAATGCCGGTCTGGACCATACCCACGCCGCCCTTGGCCCGCTCCACGTAGAAGTCCTTCAGGCGCTTGGTGACCGTGCCATCCTCAGCCGCATAATTTACGTTTATCCCCGAGAGGATAAGGCGGTTTTTGAGCTTCATTGACCCGATCTGGATCGGTTCGAACAGCTTGGGAAACATGGCGAACTCCTTCATAATTCTCGCTATGGCAGTGATCTGCCACCGCGGCCTTGCCGTCCGTCATTCTGAGCGCCTCCTTCTCCATGTCATTCTGAGCGCAGCGAAGAATCTGATGCCGAATGCCAAAAGTTTGCGTTCGTAGCACGAGATTCTTCGCCTCCGCTAATGTCCGGGTCAAGGGAACAAGAGTCAATTCCCCGCTCCGGATCAGAATGACATTTCTTATCTCTGTAATCTGCGAAATCTGTGGATTCGCCTTTGCGCTCCGGATCAGAATGACATTTCTTATCTCCATGCTGGTCAATCCCTAGCCCAGCATGTCTACAAAATCTTCTATCTTGTTACGGACTTGAACGGGAGTGTAGCTGCGTGGATCCACACAATCGCCATCTATGATCAGTAGAGGCACCCCGTAATCGGCGGATATGGCCTCTTTAATGGCCCGTTGGTTGCCTCCCAGTAGCCGGCAGAACCAGCTACAGTAGAAGATAACCCCGTCGGCCGCGAACTCCTCGACCAGTTTACGGGTCATCTCTACCCGGTTCTCGGAGATGCCGTTGTAGGGGTGGGCGATCTGCTTACGCGCCATGCTCTCCAGAGGATTAGCAGGGTCCAGTGTCCCGCTGTACAGTCCGCTGTAAAGGTAGTCGAGCTCGCACTTGACCACTACCGCCCCAAGCTCCTCAAAGAAGTTGAAGAGGGCCATATCGTACATGATGGAAGGCCCCAGCCAGAGGAAGCGATGGCGTTCGTCGGGGACGACCCCCTGGCCTGTGCGCACTCGCTCCGCTACCTCGTCCCTCAGCCGTTCCATGAAGCCCACGGCCTCCGGGGTACCGGGAAGGTTCATCAAGACCCCGATAGCCGCGGTATCGTCGGTGCCGCCCATGGGGCTGGGGATTGCCCGACGCATCTGGTTGATCTCGCCCCAGAGTTGGTAGGCGCGGGCCGCCAGGCCAAAGGTCTCAGACAGTGCTTCCTCCGGGAGGGGGCGGCCGGTCAGGGTTTCCAGCCGTTCGATAAGCTCAGCCAGTTGGGCGGCGTAGTACTTGACCCTGAAGTCCTCAACCTGAGACCCATTGCCCAAGTGGTTATTCGAGGGGATGTCGATCAGGTAATAGGGGGCATGAAAGTGGTCGGCCAGGGCGAAGAGGGCCTTGCCCGTGCTATCACAACTGGTGGCAGCCAGGAGAAAGTCGGGGTCCGGGATATGGGCCTGGGCGCCCAGGAGGGAATGGCCCAAACAGGCCTTATGAAGGGAGCAGGCGTCGCGAGGGAAGCCCCGTGCCTCGGCTTCCTCCAGGTAAGGCGCCACCTCCCCGCGGGCGGCCAGGTAACCGGCATGGTATTCCACCATAAAGGTGTATATACCGAAGGCCCGCAGTATTTCCCCCGGGCAGACGGCCCAATGCCAGGCTACCAAACCCGTGCCATTAGCCTGGGCCTCCCTGGCTCGGACCAGGCGTTCCTTCATGAGGCGCGGCACCTCACGGGTAGTCTGGAGGGCGAAGTGGTGGCGGGGTAATGTGGCCATCTTAGCCTAACATCTCTATGAAATCCTCGATGCGGCTTCGCACTATATCCGGGTTGTAGCTGCGGGGGTCAACATTGTCCACGTCAATTACCATGGTGGGCACCCCGAATTCCTTGGACATGGTGTCCTTAATGGCCCTTTGAGCGCCGCCCAGGAGATGGCAGAAGAAGGCGCACATATAGACGATGCCGTCTACTTTCAGGTCCCGCACCACCCGGCGGACCAGCTCGATGCGGTTCTCGAAAAGGCCGTTATACATGTAGCTGATGTGCTTGCGGGCGAAGCTCTCCAACGGGTTATCAGGGTCCAGATTGCCTCCGTAAATCCCGGTGTACATAAGGTCCAGCTCTGCCTTGACCACCACGGCGCCCAGGGCTTCGAAGTGGTCAAATAGGTCGAGGTCAAAGGCGATGTACGGACCAAGCCACAGAATGCGGAACTGCTCGTCCTTTATTACACCCTGGCCACGGTCCGCCCGCTCCGCCACCTCGTCCCGCATCTTCTCCATGAAATCGGCGCCATGCCGGTCGCCCGCAAGCTGCATCAGGACGCCGGTGGCCACCACCTCGTCTTTACCTCCCATGGGACAGGGCCTCTTGGACTTTAGCTTATAGATGTCCTGCCAGGCGAAATGGAGCCGGTTCGCCTGACGGAAGCTCTCTCGCAGACGCTCCGGGTCCAGTGCCTGGCCGGTGTTCTTTTCCAGGAAGGATATCATGTCCTCCAGTTGTTGCTGGTAATAACGGACCCGGTACTCCTGGATATCCGGCCCTTCGGCCACCTGGACGTTCCAGGGCAGGTCAACGATGTAGTAGGGCACCCCGAAGTGGTCGGCAATGGGGAAAAGGGCCTTGGCGGTGCTGTCACAACTGGTCGTGCATATCAGCATATCCGGATTGGGCAGCATGGCCTCTTCGCCCGCCAGCGAGTGTCCCAGGCAGGCCCGGTGCAGCGTACAGGCGTCACGGGAGAAACCCCATCCCTCAGCCAGCTCCAGGTACTTGACTATCTCGCCCTTAGCGGAAAGGAAGCCTGAATGCAGCTCCACCATAAAGGGATAGATATCGAACGCACGAATTATCTCCGGATGGCAAATCGCCCAGTGCCAGCAGATCTTGGCCCTCCCCTCATCCTTGGCCTTGCGTGCCCGAAGGGCATAATCCTTCATCAAGCGGGAAACTCCGGAGGTGGTCTCCAGGGCGAATCTCTTAGTCGGCGCCGGGGCGGCCATTACCTGGACCCCTTTGCCAGCGCCTCTTTGGCGATAAGGGCAGCCCCCAAAGCAGCCACGATCTCAGGTGTCTCTGGAACTGCCAGGCTAAAACCTATCTTCCCCTCCAGGGCCTTTACCATCCCAATATTCCTGGCGACCCCGCCGCACATAAGCACCACCTCCATTGGTCCAACCCGGTTGACCACCGCCGAGACCCTGTCGGCAATGGCATTATGGACCCCGGCGATTATGTCACCCTTGGGCACCTCCGAATGGACGTGGGACACAATCTCCGATTCAGCGAAGACGGCGCACATGCCGCTAATCGAGGCCTTGCCCAGCGCAGCCAGGGAAAGCGCTCCCAGGTCATCCAGCTTAACCTCCAGGATCTTGGCGGCGGCCTGGAGAAAGACCCCGGTGCCGGAGGCGCATTTATCGTTACTGGCGAAGTCGTCCACCCCACCGTTCTCGTTCAGGCGAAGGACCTTACTGCTCTCCGCCCCGATATCTATTACGGTGCGGGTCGCCGGGTTAAGCCAAGCGGCGCCCTTGGCCAGGCAGACCACCTCTGATTTGGTCTTATTGGCCAGGTCCACTCCGCCTTTGCCAATACCGGTGGCTATGATATGTCCAACGTCCTCCAGGGAAAGCCCCGCCTCGGCTAGGGCCAGCTCCAGGACCTGCCTGGCAGCGATCGAGGCCTCCTCGCCGGTGACCAGGATGCTCTGGGCCGCTATATGCCCGTTGGAGAGGACCACAGCTTTGGCGCTCACCGCGCCCAC